>CBDUYG010000195.1:0-6514 GCA_965371385.1 uncultured Myxococcales bacterium
GCTGTGCTCAAGAGCTGATCGCGCCGCAGCTTGCGGCGATATTCCGATACGGACTTCTCGACGGTTTCAGCTCCCTCCCCAATCTGCGAATCTGCCCGGAACGTCATGATCGATCCTCTCCAGCGATAATTCCCTTGGCTGTAATATACGACGAAGTTTCGCAATGCGCGAAAAGCTTCCTGGTGGGACCCGCAACACGAGAGCCACCCCTCCTGCCCAGCGGGCGTTTTCCGCCAGCGGATAGTTACTGGTAAACATGATGAATTACCAGTACTTCAGGTCCATACTTCATCCAAGACATCAGACAGAGCCACAGATCAGCTCGGTGCCTGGTGAGGCCGTCGGCCTAACAGGCCGGCAATGGACCCGATGCGCAGGGAAAAACATTCGCCCCAACGTCGTTTCGGCCTTGACCGATACCCCCATAGGGTATATTTATTCGATACCCGGTAGGGGTATATGAGAGTTCGGGTGCCCCGCTCGTCCCAGCCACGTCAGGCCCGTCATCGAGAGGGTCCAGTGATCCGAGACTTCGAAGGCGACACCAGAGGCCACCACCATGCAGGAACCCGAGGCGAAGAAGAAGCTCATCAGTCGTCTGCGCCGGATCGAGGGTCAGGTTGCAGCGATCTGCCGGATGGCGGACGAAGACGTCGACTGCGTCGATGTGCTCCTGCAGATCTCGGCCGTACAGGGAGCTCTGGGTAAGGCGGGACAATTGCTCCTCGGTAGCCACGTCGAGACCTGCGTCGCCGACGCCTTCACCAAGGGGAGCAAGCGGGAGCGCCAGCAGGCGATAGACGAGCTGATGGAGGTCTTCGGCCGCTACGGGAAGATCGGAGGACGCTGATCATGTGGACCGCGCTCATCGATATCATGCTCGAACTCTCACCGTGGCTCCTGATCGGGATGGCGGTGGCGGGCATCCTGCACGTCGTGCTCCCGCAGGACTTCGTACGCCGCAAGTTGACGGGCCGGATGGGAGTCGTGCGATCCGTGGCCCTCGGCGTCCCCCTCCCCCTCTGCTCCTGCGGTGTGATCCCGGCCGGCCTCGGCCTGCGAAAGGACGGCGCCAGCTCCGGCGCGACCCTGGGTTTCCTCATCTCGACCCCCCAGACGGGCGTCGATTCGATCCTGGTGAGCGCCTCCTTTCTCGGCTGGCCCTTCGCCCTGTTCAAGGTCCTGGCCGCGACCGTGACCGGCCTCGTGGGTGGCTGGATCTCGGAAGGCTTCGAGGCGACCGCTCCCAGCGAGCCCGGGGATGGGGAGTCGAACGAGGCCGTGTCGGCACCGCAGAACCGCGGTTTGCGAGAGATGCTGCGCCACAGCCTCGAGCTCCTCGACAGCATATGGCGCTGGCTCGTACTGGGAATCGTGGTCTCGGCCATGATCACCGTCTTCGTCCCCGAGGGCTCCTTCGCCGGCCTCGCGAAGCTCGGTCCGATCGTTTCCGGACTCGCGGTACTCGCGATATCCCTGCCCCTCTACGTCTGCGCAACCGCCTCCGTGCCGATCGCCGCCGCCCTCGTCGCCAGCGGAATGCCGACGGGTGCTGCGCTCGTCTTCCTGATGGCGGGTCCCGCCACCAATGTCGCCACCATCGGCGCCATCTACCGGAGCTTCGGGGGGCGTCTGCTCAGCGTCTACCTCGCGACGATCATCATCGGCAGCGTCGGCTTCGGGGCGCTCTTCGACCTCAGCATCGACCCGGGCTCCGTCACTGCCCACTCCCTCCATCATGAAGCGACGTGGTGGGCCGTCGCGAGTGCCTTGCTGCTGAGCGGACTGATCCTGCGTCTGGCGGTTCGCGACCTGAAGCGTAGCCTCGCGGGGCGATGGCCCTTCGCAAGCCGCGATGCCATGGAGATTCCAGTGGAGGGAATCACGTGCAACATGTGTGTCAACAAGCTGGAAGGCGCCCTCCAGGCCGTCGACGGAGTCGACTCGGTACACGTCAGCCGTAACCCCGATCGCGCCCTGCTGCGCGGTGCAATCGATCGCACTCGAGTCGAGCAGGCAATCCGCGATGCGGGGTACCAGATCGGGTAGCTCGTGGCGAGGGCGGCATGAGTGCTCACGGGTAGTTCGGGCTAGGCTCCTCTCGATCGAATACTGTCCTTCATGGGAGATGGAAGATGAGCATCGTCGTGGTCACGAATTGCACTCCCGTAGCGAAGGGCTGGGAGGCCGAGTTCCAAGAGCGCTTCCGCAAGCGTGCCGGCCTGATCGACAAGGAGCCGGGCTTCATCCGCAACGAGGTCCATCGCCCGCGTCCCCTCGAGCTCGATCACGCCGCCGGCAGCTTCGTCGAAGATGAAGACACCCAGGACTACTACCAGGTGAAGACCTGGTGGAAGAGCCTCGACGAGTTCATCGCCTGGACGCGCAGCGAGTCCTTCGCCGAGGCCCACCGCAACCGACCGCCCAAGGAGATGTTCGCCGGCAGCAGCCGGCTCGAGATTCACGAGGCATTCCTCAGCACCGACCTCGATATCGACTGATACCTTCGTCGCGGCCCACACTCGCCCTCTTCCTCTCACCTCTTCGACTCATCCCCGGGAACGAAAGCCTCGATGCAACACCCGACGCCCGAGGCCCTCGAGCAAGAGGGGCTCCCGCCCATGAGCACGGTCCTGCCCTTCTTCCTCACTGCGCCCTTCGCGATCGCGGTCGCGGGCATGCTGATGATCTGGAAGAGCGCATCGCTCTTCGAAACCCACTGGTCGACCGCCACCATCGCGCTGACCCACGTCGTCACCCTCGGCGTCATCACGATGATCGCCGTCGGATGCCTCTACTCGATGATTCCCGCGCTGACCGGCCGGCCGGCCCCGGGCCACCGTCTGGCCCCCTTCGTCTTTGCTCTCCTGGCGCTCGGAATCGTCTGCCTCGTCGGCGGCCTGATCCTGGGCGTGAGCTGGCCCGTATTCGTCGCGATCGCCACACTCTTCCCGGGCTTTGCCCTCTTCATCGTGCCGGCCTATCGCGCCACGAGGCGCGATGCCTCGGCTCCCTGCGACGCTGGATTCCGATTGGCCCTCGTCTCCCTGGGCCTGGCCACCTTCCTCGGCTTGTGGGTCGCGCATGGACATGGAGGCATGCGCTTCCCCGGAGCTCGAGGACTCTGGCTCGAGGTCCATATCGCGGTCGCTCTGCTCGGCTGGGTCGGGAGCTTCAGCTACACGGCCTATCGACTCTGCCAACCCGACCGGGCGAAGGATCTCTCGACCGCGACGATTCGTTGGGTTCGCCGCTGCACTCTCTTCGGGGTGGTGGTTCCGTCGATCCTCGTCCTCTCCGACTACTTTGCACTGATCCCGCTGGATCCACCCCGTATGTCTCTACTGACCTCGCTCTGCATTGCCCCCGCCGCGATTGCGACCTGGGGGATCGCCCCGATCGCCGTCCTCGCGGGCCTGCGACGCGTGCCCGGGGAGCCGGGTGAATCGGCGTTCTGGACGGCCTCCTTCGCCCTGGCGCCGATCTGCGCGCTGCTCGCACTCGCCGTTCACTTCAGCGCGGATCCACGCATCTCTCTCGGCTTCGGCTGGACGGCGGTATGGGGCTGGGGAGCCATGCTCGCGCACGCGATCCTGCGCGATTGGATCCGGATCCTCGCTGGGATCGACCCGAACCGGACTGCGGACGTCGGCGAGGGATCTTCGGCCACTCTCGCCTTCGCCCTCCACTGCGCCTCGTTCGTTTCGGGCGCAGCCGCGATCGCTCTCGGTTCTCCCGCACTCACGATGCTCACCGGGGCTCTGCTGATCGCTCTCGCTCCGGCTCTCGCTTCAGGACTCTGGCACGTTCGGGGAGCGAAGAGGCCCCGATAGCTCCGCCTCCCCGGCCTTCCGCGCCAGGCTCGCGATGATCTCGGGACCCTCGTCTTCCAGCATCTGCAGGAAGAAATCAAGCAGCTCGGGATCGAATTGAGCTCCCCGACCCTTGGCGAGCTGCTCGCGCACCGACTCCTGGGCGATGGCCTGCTTGAAGGGGCGCTCACTCGTGAGCACGTCCCATACGTCCACGATCGCGACGATACGTGCACCGAGAGGGATCTCCTCACCGCTGAGGCCCTCGGGATAGCCCGTGCCGTCCCAGCACTCGTGGTGGTGCAGGATGCAGTCCCGGGCCACCTTCGGCAGTCCCTGGATCGCGCTCGCAACCTGCGCGCCGATACGCGGATGCTCTTCCACGCATCGGCGCTCCTCGTGATCGAGCTCGTCCGGCTTGTTGAGGATGGAGTTGGGAATCCCGATTTTCCCGATGTCGTGCAGAAGCGCGCCCAGCTCGATGGCCTCCACGAGTTCAACGCTGAGCTCGAGACGCGTTGCGATCCAGCTCGACATGCTGGCACTGCGCAGGCCGTGCCACTCACTGTCGCGGTCCCCGGACTCGCCTAGATTCGCGAGCGCAGCCATCGCCGAGCTGAACATGGACCTCAGCTCTTCGAGCTGTCGCAGGCTGTGGACCGTGAGAGCGAGTTGGGCTCCCATCGTGGCGATGGTGCGAAGATCGAGCTCGCTGAAACGGCTGCGCTCGCGGCACTCGACGATCAGCACTCCCTCGCATCGGCCGTGAACCTGGAGGGGCAGATAGACCGCGCTCCCCGGCTCCAGACGATCGGCCTCGCAGCCCGGGATCCCGCTCTCGAAGACCCGCACCGCGGCTTCGCTCAACACTTCTTCTGCGATCGACGCCACGCCCACGAAGGTGTCGTAGATCTTCCCATCCGCATGTCGGCGACCCCAATTGATGCGGCGGCCATCGAGCCGGCGTCCATCGCCGAGGCAGAGTATCGAGGCGCCGCTCGCCCCCACGAGATCCCCCAGCAGCGAGATCGCCAGGCTCAAGGCGCCGGTCGTGGCCGGCTGCGCTTCTCCTGGAGGAGCGCCCAGGCGCGTCATTGCCGCAAAGGGGGCCGCTCGGTTCGATTCTCCGTTTTGCCAGCGCCGGTGGAAGACCTCGCTGCCCAGGATCGTATGGCCGGCGATGATGAGGAGTGGTGCGATCGGGTTCACCAGCAGTCCCGTCGAGATCAAGAGGCCGGCCGAGAGGGCGAGACCCGCGCCCGCGACGAGAAGGAGCAGCTTGACCCGCCTGCCCCAGCCCAGACGAGCGCTGGGAACGAGCGCGAGAGAGAACGCGATGAGCCCGAGGCCCAGCATCCATGAGCTGGGGCTGCGCAGGACAGCCAGCCCCGCAAGATTGGCCGCGCGCGTGCGGTACTCGATGGCCTGAATGTAGACCCTGGGTTCGTGAGCACCGAGGGGCGTCGAGAATTGCGGCTGGCGCTCGGGTGCCGTCACACCGACGAAAATCACCCGGCCGGCCAGGGAGCCATCTTCGTAATGCCCCTCGAGCAGGTCAGCCGCCGACACGACGGGGAAGCGTGGGAAGGCGCGGCGAAGGTCGAGCAGCGGCTCCTCCTCGCGGCCGGCCCACGCCTGGCCGATGACCTCGACACCCACTCCTTCGTCATCCTGGATCGCGACCGCGAGGGCCGCCTCCGCAAGAGAGACCATGGCTCGGTCGAAGACTCTCCCTCCTCGGCCGCAGCGCCGCGCGACGCCATCGCGATCCAGATCGATTGCGACACTTCCGAGGGATCGCGCTCTTTCTGCGAGCCGTGGATTGGGGAGCTCGAAGAAGTAGAACTCACCACCACCGGGACTCGGACGCCAGCGCCGGTACGATGCCAGGATGACCTTGTTCGAGTCCGCGATGGCGCGGACCAGCTCGGCTTCACCCTCGATACGAAGGGTCTCGGAGAAGTCGATGTCGAACACGATTGCCCGAGCCCCGGCCGCCTCCAAGCGGCGAATCATCTCGCCGTAGCGCCGATAGGGCCACGGCCAGGCGGGACCGGATTCGAGGCTCCCCCGATCCAGGGCCACGATCGCGACGTCGGGAACTTCATAGGGTCGAACCGGGGGAATCCGCGCCGCAAGCCGGAGCAGCTCATCCCCGGCCCACCACTCCAGGCGCGAGAGGAGACCGGTGCCCATCGCCGCGCCTACCGCCAGGGCAAGCACGAGCGCCGGCAGAACGGATCCGCCGAAACGCACACGGGGGTCGACACTCACTCCTACGCTATCGGAATGATTGAAGCGATTCTTGAATGAATTGTGGTGAAACTCACTCAGCTCCTGAGATAGCCAGAAGTCTCAGCTACCGAGCTGCTGCCTCACATTCTCGAGCGACTTCACCTTCACCGCCCGGATCCGAGCCAGATCCGACGCCATGAAGGGGCGACTCAGGCCGTTCTCCCCATCGATGGCGACGTAATAGCCCAGCGGAAGCTGTCCCCCCTGCGCCGGACCAGAGGCCTCCACGATGGAGCCGCGACAGCCCGTATAGGCACTGCCGGCTCCGATCACGCGTACCCTCTCGCCCTTCTCGTAGGGGGGCCCGTGGGGAACCTGCCCAGAGCGAGGCCCTTGGGGCCCCCGCTCGAGCGAATCGCTCTTGAATTCGGCCATGGCCGTCACCTCTTCCGTTGCCAGGCTGCCCA
>CBDUYG010000196.1:0-6489 GCA_965371385.1 uncultured Myxococcales bacterium
CACCGGTGGGTTCGCAAATTGCGGTCCGGCGACGAAACTCCCGGAATGAACCGAACGCTCGAAGCCGAACTGTGGTGAGTACCATGGATACCGGAAAAGTGATCAAAAAACTTCCCATTCATCAGACTCGGCCGGAAAACCGGCCTACGCGAGAGTTCGATCCGTTCGAATTCCGGAGAAGTCCAACTCGTGCGGCCCCTGGCCACAGTCGCGCAGCATGCGCAACTAACATGCAACTTCGTATCGTGGCGGAGCCAGGCCGAAGAGTGGCGATCACCCCTCGACGCCCGCCCGGCTAAGCCAAATCGAGATTCGCGTAGCGAACCATCACCGTCTTCACCCCGGCGCGCTCGAAGCGGATCTTCAGCTTCTGGTTGAGGTCCTTCCCTGTGACGTTGAGGATCTCGCCGATGCCGAAGACCGGGTGCCGCACCCGCACTCCGACCGCGATCTCTCCATCTTCGCTCGCGGCCTCCTGGCCATACGAATAATCGAGTGAAGATCCAGCGCCCTGGGCGGTGCGCTTCGGCCGGCCGCTGCCGCCCGCGCGGCCCGCTCGATGCACGGTGATGAGATCCTCGGGAATCTCGACGAGGAAGCGCGAAGGCGTCTGGTAGTTGAGTCCGCCATAACGCCGCCGCTCCCCCGCGCAGGTGAGCGTGAGTCGCTCCATCGCTCGCGTCATGCCGACGTAGCAGAGCCGCCGCTCCTCCTCGAGGCCGGAGGGGTCGCGACTCGACGAGGCGTGGGGGAAGATGCCCTCTTCCATTCCCACCATGTAGACGAAGGGGAACTCGAGGCCCTTGGAAGAGTGCACCGTCATCAGGGAGACCCTCTGGGCCTCGTGCTGGTAACTGTCGAGGTCCGATACCAGGGCGACCTGGTCGAGGAAGAGCTCGAGCTCGGTCCTGCCCTCTTCGAGGGCACCCATGTTGGCGATGTGGAAGTCCTCGGCGCTGACCACGAGCTCCTTCAGGTTCTCGATCCGATTCTCCGCGTCCGCGTTGTTCTCCGCCTCGAGGGCCTGGAAGTATCCGGACCTCTTCAAGACGGTGGCAATGATCTCGTCGACCGGCCGCTCGGGAAGCTCCTCCCTGAAACGGTCCATCATCGCGATGAATTCACCGATCCGGGTCGCGGTGCGCCGGGCCGCAGACGCTCCGAATACGCGCAGGGCCTCGAAGTGCGAGATGCCCCGCTCCACCGCGATCAGGTCGGAGTTCTCGAGGGTCGTCTTCCCGATCCCTCGCGTGGGCTTGTTGACGATCCGGCGCAGGGCCTGATTGTCCGCGGGGTTCACCATCAAGCGCAAATAGGCGAGCACGTCCTTGATCTCCGCACGGTCGTAGAAGCGCACACCGCCGACGACCGTGTACGGGATGTCGTACTTGAGCAGCTCTTCTTCGAAGCTTCGCGACTGCGCGTTCGTGCGATAGAGGATCGCGAACTCGCCGTAGGGCCGGTGCTCGCGCCGGTTGAGGGCGAGCATCTCGCGGATCACGTACTGGGACTCTTCGCGATCCGTCTCCGCCTCGAAGAAGCGGATCAGCTCTCCGCCCTCGCGCTCGGTGAACATGCTCTTCTCGTGGCGCTCATCGTTGTTCGCCACGACCGCCGTCGCGCCACTCAGGATGGGCTGGGTCGAGCGGTAGTTTCGCTCGAGCTTGATCACCTTGACGTCCGAATAGTCGTTTTCGAAGTCGAGGATGTTGCGAATGTCCGCGCCCCGCCACGCGTAGATGGACTGATCGGGATCCCCGACCACACAGAGGTTGCCGTGGCCTCCCGCGAGTAGCTGAATCAGGTCGTACTGCACCCGGTTCGTATCCTGGTATTCGTCCACCATCACGTACTGCCAGCGGCGCTGGTAATGAGCCAGCACCTGGGGGAAGCGGCGGAAAAGCTCGACCGTGAGGAGCAGGAGATCGCCGAAGTCGAGGGCGTTGGCATCCGCGAGCAGGCGCTGGTACGCCGCGTAGACCCGAGCGCACTCCTGATCGTCGATATCGACCGCCTGGTCCGCGGCCTGGGCCGGAAGCAGCCCGGCGTTCTTCCACTCGTCGATCCGCCAGCGAAACCGCTTCGGCTCGACCTCCTTGGGATCATGGTCGCAACGCTTGAGGGCGTCCTTCACGACGCCCACGCTGTCGGCCTCGTCGTAGATCACGAAGCCCCGAGAGCGCTCGAGATGACCGATGTCGCGCCGCAGGATCCGCACGCAGGTCGAGTGGAAGGTCCCGAGCCAGAGCTGCTCCGCGTCGGCCACGAGGTTCTTCGCGACCCGCTCGCGCATCTCTTTCGCGGCCTTGTTCGTGAACGTGACCGCGAGGATCGACTCGGCCGGGATCCCGCACACGCCGACGAGGTAGGCGATGCGCTGGGTCAGGACCCGTGTCTTGCCCGAGCCCGCGCCGGCGAGAACCAGGAGCGGGCCCTCGGTGTGCTCCACCGCGATACGCTGTTCGAGATTGAGGCCGTCGAGAATGGATTCCTGGAGCAATGCGGCTCTCCTGTGACTCTCCTGGGACTCCCCCGCGACTCTCCTGGGGCTCTCCTGGGAGTTCCGTCCTGTTCCCTGGGAAGGGGGGAGCGCGAGTCGGGTGGAGGTGGATCCGCAGATTAATCGACCCGCGGCGAGACCTCAATGCGATTCGGGATTCGGCCGCTGGGATCGGCGACTCAGCGGGGCTCGGCCTTGCTCAAGCCATACACACGAACGAGTCTACCGCCCGCCTCGACGCGATGGAGCTCGTGCAGGGAATAGCCCGGCTCCTCGTCCAGCGCCTCCCGGGAACCGATCAGACGGTCATCGATGACGATGAGCCGCACCTCATCGCCGTAAAGAGATGCGAGGCTCCTGCGGTGACCCGATACGATGAGCGGGATCCAGGATCGGCCACTGTAGAAGGCTGCGCGTCGCTTGCCCGAGGCGAGCCGTCCCGGCTCCTCTGGACGAACGCCCAGCCACTCCGCTGCCCGGCGCTCCGCGAGGGCGTCATGGCGATGGTCCCTCAACGTCTTGGGAAGCGCGACGGCGGCAATCGCGATGAGGACGAGCGCCAGGGCGAGCGTGTGTGTTCGTCGCGCGCCCTCGCCCGCGGTGCGCTCCCAGGCCCTGGCCACGAGGTCCGCGAGACCCTGGAGACCGATCGCAGCTGGTCCCATCAGGAGAGGGATCAGCGTCATCACGTGACGGCGGCTGAGATAGCCGTAATTGATCACGAGGCCCAACGTGAGGATTCCGTAGAGGGCAACGAAGAGTCCGATGAACGCGATCCGAGCGCGCGATCCGCGTCGATGCAAGAGCAGGACACCCCAGACCGCGAGAGCCAGGATCTCGGGGCGCAGGCTCGAGGTGGTGGTGTGGAAGACTTCACTCATCGCTGACGGCCAGCGCAGCAGAGCCAGAGCCAGCATGGCCGCCAGCACGAAGAGGGGCCCCAGACGCGATCGTGGGCCGGGTGCCGGCTCGGACTTCCTCGGATGGTGGCTTGCCCTCCATGCCGCAAAGAGAAGCAGTGCGACGAACGCGAGCGCGATCCCCCATCCATCCAGGCCGGTGAGCCGATCCAGCTCCGGGCCGCGCAGCTCCCCGAGCTCGGGCAGACCGATCAGGCGCGCGATCGACTTCTTGCCCGAGAGCATCCAGCCGCCGCTCTGAGCCTGAATCGCCTGGACGTAGGGAGCTGCAACGGCGGCAAAGCCGAGGACGACGACCGCGAGCCAGCGAAGAGCGCGGAACAACGCCCAATCGCGCTCGATCACTCGCCAGAGCGCCAGCGCGACCGCGACCGCCACGATTCCGCTGCCTTCCGGCCGAGCGAGATAGGCGAGCCCCGCGAGCGCTCCCGCCGCCGCGGCGGCCGGGAAACGAGCCCGGTCGAAGGCGCGCCAGAGGCACGCCACCCCCGAGACGTAGCAGGCCAGGAAGACCCCCTCGCTCTGGACATCCGCCGAGAAGCGCACCACGTAGGGACTGATGGCGTAGAGCAGCGCTCCGATCCACGCCGCACGAAAGCCGAAGGCATCCCGCAGGAAGAAGAAGAGCGCAACGACCGCGATCCCGCCGCCGATCACCGAGCAGATGAGACCGGCCGCCACCCAGCTCCCCGCCACGGGCTCGACCAGGGCAATCGTGACCGGATAGAGGGGGTGGTAGGCATGGGAGAGCGCGGTTGTCCAGTCACCGCTCTGGATCTGCCGGGCCAGCTCGATGAAGGTCGGGCCATCGTCGAAGATCGCCGAAGTCCTCAGCGCGACGATCGAACGCAGGATGACCGCCAGCACGAAGAGCAGGGGCGCGGCCCAGGTCGGGCCTTCGACCGCGGCCCCCTCACTCACTGGAATTCGAGATCCGTCCGACAATCGCCCACCTCGCGGCCTCGCATATTCGCGAGCCCTGCGCGGTACGATACCCCGAGGTGGGAGACGTGGGAGACGTGGGAGACGTGGGAGACGTGGGAGACGTGGGAGACGCGAAGACCGGGTCGGCTACTCGACGGTGACGCTCTTCGCCAGGTTCCTCGGCTGATCGACGTCCGTGCCCTTGCGGGTCGCGATGTGATACGCGAGGAGCTGAAGCGGAATCGCGACCAGCACGGCCGTGAGAAACTCTCCGAGATCGGGAACGTAGATCACGTCGTTCGCCTTCTCGGCGATCTCCGTATCCCCTTCGGTCGCGATCGCGATCACCTGCCCGTCCCGCGCCCTCACCTGCTCGAGGTTGGAGACGACCTTCTCGTAGAGCGGCCCGCGGTTGGCGATCACCACGACGGGCATGTTCTCGTCGATCAACGCGATCGGCCCGTGCTTCATCTCACCGGCCGCGTAGGCCTCGGCGTGGATGTACGAGATCTCCTTCAGCTTGAGCGCGCCCTCGAGAGCCAGGGGGAACATGATTCCCCGGCCCAGGAAGAGGAAATCCGTTCGCTTGAAGTATTTGTGCGCCAGGGCCGCGATCGATTCGTCGAGGGCCAGGGTCTCCTGCACGACGCGGGGAAGGCTCGTGAGATCCTGCAGCAGCTTCTCGACCCGGTCCCGGCTCAGCAGCCCGCGAGACATCCCGAGCTTGATGGCCAGGAGGTAGAGCGCCACCACCTGGGCGGTGAAACACTTCGTCGACGCGACCCCGATCTCGGGACCGGCGTGCGTATAGAGCACGTCGTCGCTTTCTCGGGCAATCGTCGAATCCCGCGTATTCGTGATCGAGAGAATTCGAGTGCCCCTCTCCCGGCCCTCGCGCAGGGCCGCGAGGGTGTCGGCCGTCTCGCCCGACTGCGACACGGGAACGACGAGGCAGCGGTCGTCCAGGATCGGCTGGCGATATCGGAACTCACTCGCGAGATCCACCTCGCACGGGATGCGGGCGATCTGCTCGATCATCACCTTGCCCACCATGCAGGCGTAGGACGCAGTGCCGCAGGCCACCAGCGAAATCTGGCGTAGATCATTCACCCACTTCTCGTCGAACTCGATTCCGTCGAGGTCGATCTCGAGATCCGCCTCGTCGATGCGCGTCCCGATGGTGTCCGTGATGGCGCGAGGCTGCTCGAAGATCTCCTTCTGCATGAAGCGGTCGTAGCCGCCCTTCTCGGCCGAGACCGGATCCCACTGCACGTTCTTGAATTCCCGCTCGACCGGCTCCCCATCGGCCGCCACGACTCGAATACCCGTCTCCTCGAGGACCGCGAACTCCCCGTCCTCGATGAAGGTCATGCGCCGCGTGTAGGGCAGAATGGCGGGGATGTCGCTCGCGAGGAACGCCTCCTTCTCCCCTTCGCCCAGGATCATGGGGCTGCCGCCGCTCTTGGCCGCCACGATCTTCGTCGGATCCCCGACCGTCATCGCCGCCAGGGCGTAGGAACCCTTGAGCCGGGCACAAGCCGTGCGGACCGCCGCCAGGAGATCGTCCCCGGCCTCGATCGCCTGATCGATGCAGTGGGCGATGAGCTCGGTATCGGTATCGGAAACGATCTCCCTGCCAGCGCCCTCGAGTTCCTGACGCAGGGCGCGGTAGTTCTCGATGATTCCGTTGTGGACGATCGCCACCGAGCCCGCCCGATGGGGATGGGCGTTGCGCTCGGAGGGCTTGCCGTGGGTCGCCCAGCGAGTGTGGCCGATGCCCACATGCCCACTGACGGGCGAAGTCTCGAGGTCGCTCTCGAGGTTGACGAGCTTGCCCTCGGCCCGGCGCACGTCGATCTCGCCGTCGCAGAAGACGGCGATGCCGGCCGAATCGTATCCGCGATACTCGAGCCGCCTCAGGCCGTCGATCAAGACCTCCGCCGCATTTCCGTCGCGGCCGATGTAGCCGACGATTCCACACATGGATTCTCTCCCGTTGCCCGCCATCGCGGGCTCACTTCAGCCACCCGGGGGTCGCGTTCCGGACTCCACCGCCCTCGCAAAGAGCTTCACGAATGATCCGCTCTCGTAGCCTGCGCGGCGGTGCAGCTCCCGTTACTCCTCGTCGCTCGTCTCGGAGCCGGC
>CBDUYG010000197.1:0-6486 GCA_965371385.1 uncultured Myxococcales bacterium
TCAGAACTGGAAATAGATGAACTCACCGCCGACTCCGGAGGCGGCGATCACCAGGGCGACGACCACACCCACTACGCCGCCCTCTAGCACGGCTCCCCATCTCGAGCCGGCGACGCTGGCCTGCAGCTCCCGACCATGGGTACGCAAGAAGCGCTCGGCAACGTGCAACGCCGCGCAGAGCAGGACGATGAGGAGCTGGGCGATCGGCCACTCCAGCAGCCCGTGTCCGTCGAAGATGGCTTCCAGAAAACGCCACGCCAGCTCGAAGCTCGCCGCCCGGAAGAAGATCCAGATCACGCAGACTGCGTTGAAGAGGAGCACGATGCTCAGGATGTCCGCGGCTCCCAGGCGTCGGTCGATCTCATCGCCATGGCGCCCGAAGCGCCGATGCAGCGTGAGCAGGAGCCCGTGCAGCCCGCCCCAGATGACGAAGTTCCACGCCGCGCCGTGCCACAGGCCCCCGAGCAACATCGTGATCATCAGATTCACGTTGGTGCGGGCGGCTCCCCGGCGATTCCCGCCGAGAGGGATGTAGAGGTAGTCGCGTAGCCAGCTCGAGAGGGTGATGTGCCACCGCCGCCAGAACTCCGCGGGATTGCGGGAGAGGTAGGGCTCGAGGAAGTTGAGGGGTAGCTCGAAGCCCAGGAGCAGGGCGACTCCGCGCGCGATGTCCGTATACCCCGAAAAATCGAAGTAGATCTGGAAGGCGAAGCTCCAGGCCGCGACGACGTGGAACCCGATGCTCCCGACCCCCGGCGCCGAAAAGACGTCCTCCACGAACGCCGCGAGCAGGAAGTCCGCGAACACCACCTTCTTGAACAGACCGCTCGCGATCAACCAGAGCGCGCGCCGATTCCGCTCGGGGCTGGGTTCTCCTCCTCGCTCGAGCTGAGGCAGGAACTCGGCGCCGCGAAGGATCGGGCCGGCGATCAGCTGGGGAAAGAAGGAGACGAAGAGTGCGAAGCGAGCCAGGCTCGGCGGAGCGTCGGTCTGCTTGCGGTAGACGTCGACCATCAGGGCGACGATCTGGAAGCTGTAGAAGGAGATCCCCAGCGGCAGGAGGAGCTCGGGGACGGGCAGCTCGAGGCCGAAGCTCCCGGCGAGAAGTGGTGCGAGGGTCTCGACGGCCAGAGCTGTGTATTTGAATACGGCGAGCAGGCCGAGCGTGAACACGATCGAGATCAGTAGATAGGCCCGAGGGCGCGCGCTGCGCGTCATCGCCCGCATCAGGGCGTAGTTGACGCCGATGTCCGCGAGCAGCAGCAGGAGGTAGGAAGGGATCCATAGGGTGTAGAAGAGGAGACTTGCTGCGAGGAGAAGGGGGTTGCGCCAGCGTGGGGGAAGGGTGCGGAAGAGGAGCAGGACGACGCAGGCGAAGAGGAAGAACTGAAAGGAATTGAAGAGCATCAGTCCTGCGCCTTGCCTGCGCGCAGGCTTCGCTTCGCTTCCCCGGCAACGGCCGGTGCCAGTGCCTGGGCGATCTCTTCCATCGCATTGGGGTCACGAATCGAGAAATGCCCCGCAGCATCTCGAAAGTGGTCGTCGGGGAAACGGTCGTGGAGATCCACGAGGTGAGTGTCGTGATCGTGAGCCACCGTGGCGATGCGGTCGGTGGTCCGCTGGAGCTGAGCCTCTTCATGGAGCCCCAGGCTCTGGGCGTGCTCGATATTGATTGGGTTGACGTAGAGCAGGGTGGGTATCTCGGCCTCGCGAAACACCCGAAGCGTCGCGGCCAGCATTTCGAGGTTGGGGTCGTCGTCCGCGATTCCCTCCAGTGCCGACCCGTAGCGGCTCTGCATTCCGGCGATGCTGAGGCGCTTGCGACCGGGCAGGTTGTAGATCGCGTCGAAATGCGAAATCCGGGCCAATACGAATTGCTTCTGCGCGCCTCCCGCGAGTGCGTCGTCGATCCAGTTCTGCACTGCGTTGCGGCCCCGGTTGAAGCGCGTCTGCTGCTGACGCATGGAGTGCCAGGCATCCAGAGCACCGATCTTCGCGAGCAAGCCCTGGAGAAGCATGCCGTCGGTGGTGACTCCGACCCGATGGAGGGGCAGGCCCAGGGCCTCCGGAAAGCTCCGGGCGGGGATCAGGCCTGCGAGCTCGGGGCGGCGAAAAGTCTGGGTCCATGCATCGGAGAAGGTGCTCAAATTGACCAGGATGATCGCCAGGTCGGGAGCCCCTTCGGCGATCGTCGGCGCGAGAAAGTAGAAGTCGAAGGGCCCGAGCCCTGGGGCGGAGAGGTTGTGGACGTGAACCACCGGGTCTTGCTTCAGCTCTTCGTTGGCCAGCCGCTCGACCGATTCCGGAATGCTCCTCGCCTTGCCTGGCCCACCGACAGTGGAGTCTCCGAGGAATACGGCGTCGAAGCGCCCGGCGCTCCGGTCGCCCTCGTCGGGGAGCGCGCCGAGGTCTTCTCGTAGATTCACGGCGACGTCGAGGGGCACCGAACCGGGGGCGATCTCAGCGGCGTCGAGGGCACTCTCGATGAGCAGCAGGGCGAAGGCGGCGCTGGCAACGAAGCTGAGGCCCCAAAAGCAAGCCCAGGGGCAGGCCCCAGGCGGTGCCGGCCTGCGCGGGTTGGCTCGGATCGGCTCCGGGCATCGTCATCCCTCATGCTCCGGACGCCGCATCGAGCGGAGTCAGGAAGCCTGTCCAGCGGGGGGGAGGAGGAAGTTGGCGGGGAGGTGGGCCGCTCCAATCACACCCGCCGCGGCGCCGAGCTGACTCACGAGCAGGGGCACCTCGGCGAGGGGCTGGGCGTAGGAATGCTCGCGAAGGGTTCGTCGCAGCGCGGGCTCGATCAGATCGAACGAGCTCGAGATGCCGCCGGTGAAGACGACGGCGTCGAGGTCGAGCACGTTCTGGATCGAGGCCACGCCGACCGCGAGCCAGCGGCCCATCGTCTCGAAGACCTCCCTTCCCGCGCAGTCGCCGCGCCTGGCGCTCTCGGCGATGTCTCGAACCTCTTCTGCCTTGCCTCCCAGCTCTTCGAACTTCGCGAGCAGAGCCGCGGATCCCGTGTACGACTCGAGGCATCCTCTTTCACCACAGACGCAGGGCCGGGCGTCCTCCGAGCGAAGTACGGCGACGTGTCCCAGCTCCCCCGCAAATCCATTGCGGCCACGCCGCGGCTTGCCGTCGATTACGACTCCACCTCCGATTCCGGTGCCGAGAGTCAGGATCGCGAAGCTCGGGTGTTCCCGGCCGTGGCCGAAGAGAGACTCGGCGAGCGCCGCCGTCGTCCCGTCGTTTTCGACACACACCGGACAGCGCAGCACCGCGGAAAGCTCCCGGGCGATCGCGACACCCTCGAAGCCGGGAACGTTGGGGAGGCGCCAACAGCGGCCTTCGTCGTCGACCTCCCCCGGGATCGCGAACCCCACGGCCTCGGGAGTGGGATCGATCTCGCGGATGGCCCGGGCGATCCCCCGGATCAACTGCGTCGGCGTTCCGCTCGCGTTCGTCGCGAGGGAGACTGCGCGCTGGACCTCTGTTCCGGCTACGTCCGCGATCTTGATTCGAGTACCACCGAAGTCGACGCCGATCATGATCACTCGATTATGGCGGATACCCGCTGGATTGGCGAGCGAGGGGCTGCTACGGGCTGCTCAGCGGATGATCCTGACGACTTCGAAGCGCTCCGCCGCGCCCACGTCGCACTCGCTGCCGCAGGCCATCGCCCACTCTCGAAGACGAGACGTCGAGATGGGGCCGGTTTCGCGGATCTGGCTCGCATAGGCCTCACAGACCTCGATCTTCCTGTCGAGATAATCCTCGACATTCTCGTAGACCTGGGGCTTCAGCTTCCAGCACTCCGGACTCCAGGAGTAGAGGGCGGTCTCGTAGAGCAGGATATCCTTGGGAGTGTTGTGACGACGCGGGCGTGCAGCGGCCATGGCCGCCTCGAAGACCACGCGATGATCCTGGTGGAAGGAGGGGCCGGCCACATACCAGCGGTCTGCACGAAAATCGTCCTGCACCTCTTCGATCCCCATGATGACCTCACGTATGGGGACCGTATCGAGCAGGGACTCCTCGGTGAAGTCGAGCATACGATGGGAGGCGCCCATCATCTCGGCAGCTCGGGCGAACTCGCGTTCGCGGACCTCGCGTGGAATCGACTTGCCGGCGTGCTCGAAGATGTAGCTCGAGCCGCAACAGACCACGAGGTTGCGCACCTCGTGGCCCTGATCGACGAGCTTGATGATCGTCCCGCCCATTCCGTAGACTTCGTCATCCGCATGCGGAGCAATGACTAGAACTTTCACGGGACTCTCCAGGCTAGAACCAGGCCAGCACTCGCCGATCGACGCTCCTTCGCGCGGATAGGCGGCTGCCCAGCTTAGCCCAATCGGAGGCGTATCTGGGGCCGGTTCTCCCAGTCCCGTCGAGGTTGCCGGCTTGCCGCGGGGAAGCTGCTTGCCGGCTGAAGGAATGGGGTGGTGCTCTACTGCGTTGATTCCGACGACTCCGCGAGGGCGCGCCGGGCCAGGCGGGTCACGACCGTCGTGACGGCGATCGTCGCTGCCAGACCCAGAGCCAGTACCGCGTAATACTCCGCCCCCCGATCGACTCCCGCACCCGAGGCCAGGGTCGCGACATCGCCCGCCGCCTTGCCGTAGTAGACGTAGAGCAGGCTGCCCGGGAGCATGCCGACCGCCGCGAACATGTAGTCGCGGAAGCTCACCCGGGTCAGCCCGAGAGCGTAGTTCATGAAGCTGAAGGGGAAGGCCGGCGAGAGCCGCAGCAGGAAGACGATCTTCAACCCCTGGCGCGCGACGGCGCGGTCGATCGACTCGAACCTCGGATGATCGGCGAGTCGCGATTCGACGAGTCCCCGGGCGAGGTAGCGCGAGACCAGGAACGCAGATCCCGAGCCGATCACTGCGGCCGTGAAGACGTAGAGCGTGCCCCAGCCGATTCCAAAGAGAGCGCCACCCGCCAGAGTCAGGATCGAGCCGGGCACGAAGGCTACGACCGCCGCGGCGTAGATGATGATGAATGCAGCGGGGCCCCGCGGCCCGAGCCCGTCGATCCAGTCGGCGACCCGAGGGAGGCTGTCGCCCAGCTGGCGGGCGAGCATGAAGAGGGCGAGCCCGGCGATGACCCCGACGATGAGTTTGAGCAGGGAAGGGCGCCCGCCGGCTTTCGATGTCGATTCATTGGCAGGCAGGGGGTCGACGCGGTTCTGCGAACTCGAAGTCGGACTCATCTCATCCCGCACTTTCGATCCGCTCTTCCCGCTCTCGCACCAGAGCGCCTCCACATCCCGACCCGACTCCCGCCGTGCAGCCGAAGCAATGATGCCCGGTGGCGATCGAGTTTCCAGTCAGCTCGCGAAAATCCTCCACCTGCCAGAGATCGAGTGGCCCGCTCGGAGGAGCCAGCTCGAGCTGTTGATTGAAGTCGCAGTCCCACAGGCTTCCGTCGTAGGCGACCGAGAGAAGATTGCGGCACATCAGCCCGGGAAGGGTGGCCGGGTTGAAGTGATTCACGAGCAGCGAGATATAGGCGTCATAGCGACCCTCTCGTTCGAGGTCGTGCGCGAATCGTTTGATCGGCATGTTGGTCAGCGTCAGCAGGCGATTGAAGGCAATGCCGAAGCGCCGCGCCAGCTCGTCGTGGTACTGCGCTTCGAGCTCGGATGAATCGGGCGGCAGGGAGTCTCCGATCGGGTTGTAGACGAGATCGAGCACGAGGCCCGAGCCTGCTCTGCCGTAACCCAGCGATCCCAGCAGAAGGAGTGCCTCGATGCTCTTGTCGAAGACCCCACGGCCTCGCTGCTCGTCGACATTGTCGGCCTGATGGCAGGGGAGGGAGGCGACGATTTCGACCTCGTTGGCCGCGAGAAACTCCGCTGTGTCCTCCTGTCCGGGCTCGAAGAGGACGGTGAGGTTGCAGCGATCGAGCACTCGCAAACCGCGCTCATGAGCGCCGCTCACCAGGCGACGAAAGTGGGGATTCAGCTCCGGCGCTCCGCCGGTGAGATCGAGGACCTCGACGCCGGGATTTCGATCCAGCAGCTCGAGGATGCGAATCGCCGTGCGCTCGTCCATCGCTTCCTTGCGCAGGGGGCCGGATTCGACGTGGCAGTGGTGGCAGGCCAGGTTGCAGCGCTTGCCGATGTTGACCTGAAGCGTCCGCGTGACGCCGCGGCGAAGGGATCCGTGGCGGCGGACGTGTTCGGAAAAGTCGGGAGGCGCAGTGGGCTGCGACGACTCGGCGCTGATGATTTCGTGCTGCGTGCTCATGCTGCCCCTATTCGGCGTTGCTCCGTCGGCTTGGTCGCGCGGCCCTTCGCCGGCCTCGCCGACCCGGCAGCTCAGCTATGGCTACGCGGTCGCACTCATCCGGGTTACCTACCCGACCCGGTGGTGGATTCTTCCACAGGGGCGATCGTGTGCCATGGGTATGACCCAGTGCCGGAATCCCCACAGGGGAGAGGCTACCCGCCTCGCTCGCACACCGCTTCGACTCCACTCGTAC
>CBDUYG010000198.1:0-6473 GCA_965371385.1 uncultured Myxococcales bacterium
GCTTCTGCGCCTCGTACATGAAGAAGAGGTGGAAGAGATAGATGCCGTAGCTCGCGTCACTCAGGAAGCGAATCGGCCGTGGCACGGAGCTGCCTCCGCACGTCACGATGCAGATCAGGCACACCGCACAGTAGATGTACGACCAACCGACCAGCCCACTCGCCACGGAGAGAACGATGTCCAACTCCTGTACAGCAACCAGCACGATCGTGAAGCCCCCCAACCCCGTGGTCAGAGCGACGCGCCGTCCGACGACCCACGAAGAAATCTCGGGGTAGTGCAGCCGGGCCAGCCAGCCCGCCCGCCAGGAAGTAGCTCCACCACGTCAGCGTGGAGCGGATCGGCCACGGGCTGGTAAATACCTGCCACCTCGGAGCGTCCGTGATTGCGGCTTTGATCACGAACCCGGCCAGCACACCAACCAGCAGGAGTGTCAGATCAACCAGCCACCGTTCGGGGAGTCGCGAGAAGAGTGTCGTAGCCAGGATCAGGACGGCGATCAGGAACACGAAGTAGTAGGGACCGAACTCGCTGCCGATGAGCAGATCCTGAAGGATCCGGCCGGGCGAGTGCGCTTGCCCGTTCGCCGACAGGTAGACCTCGGCGGCCAACGAGGCGACCAGATAGGGAAGCAGGGCCCTGCGCAGCCGCCTGAGGGTGGTGGTCGCGTCGACGGGATCGCGCGTCGCGTACAAGAAGCCGGAGGCGGCGAGGAAGTCGGGCACGGCGAACGTCAATAGCTGACCGAGCAGGGTCTCGGCGGGCGAGATTCCCGGGCTCCACGACGGCTGGAGGCTGTGGATCGTAAATTTCAAACTGGGCGGCGTATTCTTCCATCTGAACTCCGACACCCATGGCTTCTGCGGGCACCGGGGAAGATCACGCCATCGATGAAGAACGATGAAGAATATGGTCGAGGTCCAGACTGAAGGGAAAGACCAGGAGCCACGAAGCGCTCTGGACGGCTCGATGAGGATGGTGAAACGAGAGTCGGGAACGAAAGTGTCCGCAATCGGGCTCGCCACATGCTCGCCATGCTGGAAAATGGAGCTGGCAGGCCGCTGATCCCGCCGTACATTCCAGCCATGGCCACCAGCCGACTCGATGGGGGAACCAGAGTTCAGCGCTGGGTGGTCGGCGCCCTTGCCATTGGCATTCTTACTGCGTTCGCCCTACCGCTCGCCCGGCGCGGCATCGTCCTATCCGACGAAGGCTTCCTGCTTCAGCAGGCCCTCGACATGCTGGGCGGTGCAGTCCTCTATCGCGATCTCGTGACGGTCGTGGCGCCCGGCGCCTGGCTGGCCGTAGCCGGCCTCTTCGGCGTCTTCGAGCCCAGCGTCTTCGCGACCCGCATGCTTGGGCTCGCGGCGTATCTCGTGATGATGCTGGCGGCGTACCGAATCGTCGCCCGGGTTTCCGGTCACCACTACGCGCTCGCGGCTGCGGCGGTGCTGATGGTCCTGACCGTCTGGGCCTTCCCGTCCTGGACGCTCGCGTGGTATTCGCCCTTCGCGATTTGTTTCGCTTTGTCGGGCGTGGAGCGACTCCTGGCCTGGAATCGCCGCCGAGCATCGCGCGACATCTTCGTCGCGGGTCTGCTGCTCGCGCTCTCCATCGCATGCAAGCAGAACTACGGTGCACTCGCTCTGATGGGAGCAATAGCATCGATCGTCGCCATCCACTGGAGCGAGACCCATTCGCTCCGCCGATCATTCGGGTCCGCGGCTCGCGACTTCCTACCCCTGGCCGCGGGCGGGCTTCTGGTAACCCTTCCGCTCCTTTGCGTCTTCGCGGCGGTCGGCGCACTGGGCGACCTCGTCGAGAGCGTCATCCTTCAGCCCCTCCGTTTCTCGCAAACCTCTGGTATCGCCTACCTTCCGGCGAGTGATCTCTGGAATCCCACGAGCTTCACGTCCGGGGTTTCACGGCTGACCTACGGCTCGATCCCCCTCAACATCGTCACCCTCCCCGGAGCCCTGCGGGGCTCGCTCTTTGCCGGCCTCGTGGCTCATCTACATGCTCTGCTCTTCTGGTTGCCCTTGCCCATCCTGATGCTGGGCGGCGTGCTGTCTTGTCTCTCGGCGCTGGGGCAGGGGCGTAGGGATGACGAACTCCTGATTCTTTGGCTGACCGGCGGCGGCCTCTTCCTCGGTGTCTTTCCACGCGCCGACTTCATTCACCTGATGGGCGTCTATGCACCGCTCGTCGTGCTCGCTGCCGTCTCATGCGAGCGGCTCCTCGGCACGGAGCGAAGGCAGCAGGCGCCATGGGCGCGCCTCGCCAGAGTCAGCGTCATCGGACTCCTCGGCCTCTATGGGGCAGTGGCCGCGGTCTGGTATCTGGCTCTCAT
Organism: uncultured Myxococcales bacterium; assembly: GCA_965371385.1. Classification (GTDB taxonomy): domain Bacteria; phylum Myxococcota_A; class UBA9160; order UBA9160; family UBA4427; genus CBDUYG01. The sequence goes on from CBDUYG010000198.1 coordinate 2,351, forward strand.
GCGCGACCTGAGTGCGCCGCTCGACATACGGCGGGGGGGGGTCCAGGTAAGCGAGCGCGAAGCCGCAAGTATTCTGCGCTGGATCGACGACATCCGTGCACGTACGAGCATCGGCGAAGCCGTCTTGAGTGTTCCCGACCTGGCCATGCTCAACTTCCTCACCGAGAGACCCTTCGTGGGCGGAACCCATGAGATGTACGAGCATATGATCGGGGCCGATCAAGGCCAGGGAATCATCGATGCGGCCGAAGCCCAGGAGGTTCGAATCGCCGCTCTTCGCTTCAATGACTTCTTCTCGCACCGGGTGGGACTGCGGGAGTACGCGCCTCCCCTCGCTGCCTACCTGAGAAGCCACTTCAAATCGATCTACTATCGCGATGACGAGAACTTCATGCTGCTCGAGAGACGCGAGAGTCCACTCGCCACTCGGCCGGCGATCGACGTCCTGGAGGATTGCGACGCGGCAGAATCGGATTCGATCGTCCCGCGACAGATCCGGAGCCACCTCCTTTTCGACTCCCTCTATCACCGCGTCTCACCACAGCGAACGGAGCTGGAGCCTCGGATCCGCACGACGTGCCGGGTGCGAGTCCCGGTTGCGGCGACTCTTCACCTCGAACTCGGCTACCGCCCTCCCGAATGGGCCGAGGACGGCACCACGCTCACCGCCTTCATGGGCGTCCGCTCCCCTGCCACGAGGGGAAGAATCGAGGTGCTCCTGCGCAAGACCTTCGAAATCGATGCCGAAGCTTCGAGTCGACCCTATGTCGAGGAGCTGCGAGTCGACCTCTCCCATCTGGCCGGGCAGGAAATCGAGCTCATCTTCGAAACTGGGGGCCAGGGCCCCGCGAGGGCGCGACCCGGTGAGTATCTGGGATACTCGATGGTCTGGCAGGATCCGCGCATCGTCTCCATGGACGAGTGACCGGGCCCCACGGAGTCACTGCGCGATCGACCGAGAGGGGCCGTCGTTCGGGATCAGCTCTGCAGCCTTCAACCCTTCCACAATGGCGTCAGCGGCGACGTGATGGCCGTGCGCACTGGGGTGCCACACATCCAGGAAGAGGGTCTCCTCGTCCTCCGCTGCAGCCACCGCGAAGGCGGGCCACAAGTCGATCGTCAGCCAGCCTCGCTCCTCCCCGAGCATCACCAGCTCACGCTGCAATCGACCTCGCCCGCCGGGTTGAATCTGGTTCCGGTCGGGAAAGGCGATGACCGCGAAGCTTGCATCGATTGCTCGAGCGCGATCGGCGATCTCCGAGTAACGGTCGCCGAGCCAGTCGGCGACCTCTTCCGACATGGAGTCGTGTGAGACGAGTGCCAGGAGCTGCGAGCGCGGGTCCGCGTCCGGCCGCAGCGCGAGAAATGCGTCGTCCAGCAGCTCACACAGGAGAAGCCCCCGGCAGGATGCGAAGGCGGACACAGACACCGCAGGTGACTGGGCGCGCACCGATGGATCCGGAAAGGCAGCATCCGGGATCGCCTGGAAGTGCAGCTTCGTCTGAGCGTCGAAGTGTAGGGTCGGATCGTTGAGGTCATTGGTGCAGAACTGCACGAGAACCAGATCGGGCTGGTAATCGGCTCCGAGATCCGCGAAGAGCGCCGCCTGGGTGTAGGGATTGTAACCGTTGACGGCCAGGTTGAGCACCTCGACACCACTGCCGAGCATTCGCTCCATCTGTTTCGGGAAGGTGTCCCGGCGGTCGATGCCATAGCCGAACGCCACGGAATCGCCCAGCACGACGATGCGAGTCACGCCCGGCTGCCGAAAGCGCGTGAATCGACGATCCCGAAAACCGTCTTCGTTGATCCGGTAGCGGGTCGGCCGATCCGCATCGGGCAACGCGAACGAAGTCTCCGCACCAGGACGAAGTCCGTAGATCCAGGGACGATCGGGGCGAACCTGGTGCAGAGCGCGCAGCCCCTCCCGGGGTGGCTCGCGCGGCCAGGCGCGAAGAAGGATCTCCGCCAGGGCCAGGGTCGACACGACGGCAACGATCGCGAGGGCCACTCTTCCCGCGCGGCGTCGAATCAGCAGGGCTCGTCCCACGGTGGCGAGAGGCTACTCGAAGGTCTCCAGCCGGGCCACTGACTCTCGCGCAAGCGTCGCGCAGGATTCATCGCGAGGGGCGCGACCGCATTGAAAATCACAGTCGGGGCACCTCCCCCGCTTCACTGCGGGTGCAGCGGATGTGGCGTAGAATGGGCGCCCTTTCCACGTGATCCAAGGACGTTTGATGCAAGTCCGATCGACCCTTCTGCTGCTCCTCTTCTTCGGATCTGGCGTGTCGGCGCTCGCCTACGAAGTCGTTTGGATCCGCCTGCTCAGCCTGACGCTCTCCGTCACGGTCTATTCGCTGACCACCGTTCTTTGCGCCTTCATGGCCGGGTTGGCTCTGGGCGCAGCGCTCAGCTCGCTGGTCGCCGATCGCATCCGCCATCCCCTCATCACCTTCGGATTGATCGAGCTCGGGATCGCCGCCAGCGGCATCGTCGTGCCCACGGTGCTCTTCGGCCTCGGACCGGCCTACCTGTGGCTCTACGATCTCGGCGGTGGCGGCGGCCTGGTGTTCGGAACGGGGCGTTTTCTCCTGTGCATGGCGGTGCTCCTCGTGCCCACCACCCTGATGGGCATCACGCTTCCGCTGCTGAGCCGCGCGATCATCGATCGCCAGGACTTCGTCGCCCAGGGTGCCGGATCCCTCTACGCGACCAATACGATCGGCGCCGTCGTCGGCTGTATTGCAGCGGGATTCCTGCTGATCCCCAACTTCGGGCTGCGCTTCACCAGCGCGTCCGCGGCCACGCTCAATGTCGCAATCGGCGTTGCCGCGATCGTCTGGGGGTTCGGACTGCGCGGCGAGGCGGGGAATGAACCTACGCCGACGCCGGAGCCCGTGGCGGAAGAACCGATGACCCTGCCACGCCAGGCGAAGATCGCAGCGGCCGTCTACACACTCTCCGGTTTCACCGCGCTCGGCTACGAGGTTCTATGGACGCGGGCCCTCGAGCACTACACCCACAACTCCACCTACGCCTATACCGCCATGCTCGGAACATTTCTCGCCGGGCTGGGCATCGGAAGCGCAGTCATGTCCCGCTTCGCAGACCGGCTGCGCAACCCGCTGCTCTGGCTCGGTCTCATGCAGCTGGGCATCGCGTTCAGCGTCGTCGGGTCGCTCACGATCTTTGCGCGCTTCGAGACCCTCGTTCCCAGATTCGTTGCGGCGATCGGAGGCCTCGAGTCGTGGGGGCGCGTGATCGTTCTCATCTTCGGCGAGGCCACGATCGCAATGCTGCTGACGACCCTGCTGCTCGGGGCCATGTTCCCCCTGGTCGCCCGGGTGGTGGTGGACTCAATGGGCCGGATCGGCCGGCGCATTGGTGCGGTCTACGTGGGGAACACGTTGGGATCGATCTTCGGCTCGCTCGTCGTGGGATTCGGCCTGCTTCCGTGGCTGGGACTTCGGGGCGCCTTCCTCACGCTCATCTCGCTGAACCTGTGTGCAGCCGCGTTGGTGACGCTCGCTGCGGCAGAGAAGACGACGGGGCGGCGCGTGCTCGCCGGGGCGGCTCTCGCCCTCGTGACCGCCTTCGTACTGATTCCGCCGCAGCTCTTCGAGCAGCAGTACGCGGCCCGCTTCGGTGAGCTGAAGTTCTACCGCGAGGGCATCACCGACACGGTCATGGTGACCGAGGCGGAAGACGGCTCGCGGATGATCCGCTACGGCGATGGACGCGGCACCGCGGGCACCCCGACTGTTGTGGGGGACCGCATGTACGCCCACATCCCCATGCTTCTTCACCCGGAGCCGCGCCGCATCCTGCAGATCTGCTTCGGGGTCGGCAACTCGCTCTCCTCGGTTCTTCAGTACCCCGTCGAGACCGTCGACGCCGTGGAGCTGAGCCCCAACGTGATCGCAGCCGCTCCCTACTTTCGGGAGACGAATCGCGACTCGATCGACGACCCTCGCGTCCGCCTCACGGTGAATGACGGACGCAACTTTCTGCTCACCAGCCGGGACCGCTACGACGTGATCCGGCTCGATCCGCCGGAGCTCCACACCGCCGGGATCGTAAACCTCTACACGCGCGAGTTCTACGAGCTGGCACGGGACCACCT
>CBDUYG010000199.1:0-6467 GCA_965371385.1 uncultured Myxococcales bacterium
TTCCTCCTTCGTTGCGCAGAGGAGCGCGGTCTGGCCCTCACTCGATGCCAGCGGGGTCGATCCCGTGATTCAAGGCTTCATCGAGCAGGCGTCGGTGGTCTCTGTCGGGGTGAGGGCCATGATCGATCGCGCGATCGAGGAGAACACCTCCCTGATACTCGACGGTGTATCCCTGGTCCCGGGGATGATCGATCTCGAGCGATACGCCGATGCCGCGCATGTGATCTATCTGGTCGTCGCGCGTATGGACGAGGAACAGTTTCGTCATCACTTCACCGCCCGGGAGCGGCGGCAGTCGAAGCGAAATGCTCGTCGTTATGTCGAGAACCTGGAAGAGATCATGAAGATCCAGGAGCACATTCTCGAGCTCGCCGACAGTCACGACATTCCGATCGTGGACAACGTGACGATCGACGGATCGGTCATGCTCGTGATTCGTCACGTCGTCGAGACGCTTCGCGAGTCGGGAGGCTTCGACGAAGCCGAGCTGCTCTGACACTCCATGGGTCTCGGTCCTGCGGGCTGGGACCTCCGCCTTCGGGAGGCCCGATGCCGTCCAGCCCCATGCCCCACTCCTCCACGCTCGCCGAGCTTCTCTCCGCCGGATATGAACGGCGCAGCTTGAGGCAAGAGCTCAGCGACAACCTGCAATCGCGTCTGCGCAAGGGCGAGCCCCTCTTTCCCGGCGTGATCGGTTACGAAGAGACGGTGATCCCGGCCCTCGAGAACGCGCTTCTCTGCGGCCATGACATGATCTTCCTCGGCGAACGCGGACAGGCGAAGTCGCGCATGATCCGGGCGCTGGTGGGACTCCTCGACGAGTGGATTCCGATCGTCGAGGGCAGTGAGATCAACGACGATCCCCTGGCTCCGGTTTCGTCCCACGCTCGCGCGCAGTTGGAACGCCACGGCGACGAGACGAAGATCACCTGGCTCCATCGGGACGATCGATACGGCGAAAAGCTCGCCACCCCGGATGTCTCGATCGGGGATCTGATCGGCGATGTCGATCCCATCAAGGTCGCCGAGGGGCACCATCTCTCGGACGAGTACACCCTCCACTTCGGGCTGCTCCCTCGTTCGAACCGGGGGATCTTCTGCATCAACGAGCTGCCGGATCTCACGGAGAAGGTCCAGGTCGGCCTCTTCAACGTGATGGAGGAGCGTGACGTCCAGGTCAAGGGATATCGCGTTCGGCTTCCCCTCGACGTTCTCGTCGTCGCGAGCGCGAACCCCGAGGACTACACGAGCCGCGGACGCATCATTACTCCGCTCAAGGATCGCTACGCAGCGCAGATTCGTACTCATTATCCGCCGAGGCGGAGTCTCGAGATCGAGATCGCTCGCCAGGAGGCGACGCTACCCGACGTTCCTGGTCGGAGCATCGAGATCCCCGAGGTAATGGAGAGCATCGTCGGCGAGCTGACCTTCCAGGCTCGATCGAGTCCGGACATCAGCCAGGCCTCGGGCGTTTCGGTCCGCATGACGATCGCCAACCTCGAGACCCTGGCGGCCAACGCCCTGCGCAGGGCCCTCGCGAACGACGAAGCCGAGGCGGTTCCCCGCATCTCCGATCTGCCCGCACTGCTGGCCTCGTGTCGCGGCAAGATCGAGCTCGAATATGCCGGGGCGGAGCGCAGCGAGGACGAGGTGGTGCGAGACCTCATGAAGCGAGCGACGCGGGTCGTCTTCGAAGAGCGGGTGGCGAAGGAGGAGGTCGAATCGATCGTCGAGGCCTTTGATGCCGGCTGGCAGGTGGAGGTCTCCGCGAGCCTTCCCGCCGTCGAGTATCTCGATGGCCTGGACGAAATCAAGGGTCTGCGCGAGCTGGCCGAGGGCATCGCCGGGGGGTCGTCGCCTGCGCGCCTCGCTTCGGCGATCGAGTTCATCCTCGAGGGCCTCCACCTGATGAATCGCCTCAACAAGGACGAGCAAGCCGAGAGCACGAAATACGCGAAGAGCCGCGAGCCATGAGTGTCTTCCGATACAGCCGATGGGACGGCCGCCACGAGGAGTTCAGCCTCGACGTCCAGAGCGCGCTCGACGAGCTTTCGAGCCTGATGATGGAGGGCATGACGGCCGCCGAGGCGCTCGAATGGATGCGCGAGTACGGCTTCGAGATGGCAGGGCTGAATTTTCGAGTGATGGGCCGCGAGGAGCTTCAGCGTGAGCTTCAGCAGAAGCTGCGTGAGCTCTATGAGCAGGTTCACCTCGACGAAGCGATGGATGAGCACCGCCAACGTCTCGAGGAGATCCTGGATCGCGAGCAGGGAACGCTCCAGCAGGTGCACGGGTTCGAATCCGCGCGCATGAACGAGTTCCTCGCGCGTCGCCACTCGGAGTCCCGTCGGGTGTCCGAGGCGATCGAGCGCTTTCGCGACCATGACTTCGAGGACGAGCAGGCGGGCGAGGAGTTCAGGGAGCTGCTCGGCGAGCTCGATGCCGTCAGCGAAGTCGAGGACTTCATCGACGAAGAGGGCGAGCGCTTTCGCGGTAGCGAGGCGGCGGACTTCGAGACGACCCGGGAGCTGATGCAACAGAGCCGGAGCCTTCAGCAGATGCTGCAGAGCGGAGACTTCTCCGGCATCTCCCCCGAAGAACTCTCCGATGTCCTCGGCTCCGATGCCGCCCAGTCCCTGATCCTGATTCGCGACCTCGAAGACGAGATGCGGCGGGGCGGCATGCTCGCGGGAGAAGACGAGCTGCGCCTCACCCCGCGCGCCATTCGCCAGATGGGCGCCTCGGCCCTCGCCGACGTCTACAAGATGCTGCGCAAGCGGCGCAGCGGAGATCACGACACGATGGATCGCGGCATCGCGGAGCCGCGTCCCGACGAGACCCGGCCGTGGGAGTTCGGCGAGCCCCTGAATCTCGACATCGTGCGCACGCTCATGAACGGTATCCGGCGGGGCACGGTTTCGCTGGATCCGGGCCGGCGCGATGCGTCCGGCGGGGCTTCCGTGCGCCTCGACGTCGAGGATTTCGAGGTGCGCGAGCTGGACTTCAGCACCCAGACCACCACCGTGCTGCTCCTCGACATGAGCTGGTCGATGTCCTGGGCCGGTCGCTTTCCCGCGGCGAAACGGGTCGCCCTGGCGCTCGATCACCTCGTGCGTACCCGCTTTCCCCGGGACCACTTCTTCATCGTCGGCTTCTCGACCCGGGCGCGCGAGCTTCCGATTCGCGAGCTCCCCGAGGTCTGCTGGGACATGGGCGACCCCTTCACGAATCTGCAGCAGGGTCTGACGGTCGCGGAGGATCTCATCCGCCGCAATCCCAGCAGCTCGCCCCAGATCCTGGTCATTACCGACGGTCAGCCGACGGCCTACGTGAAGGACGGAGAGCTGCGCGTCGAGTGGCCGAATGGGATGGGCGGAATTTCGCCCCACGCCGTGGCCGAAACCCTGGCCACGGTTCGGCGCGTCACGCGCCAGGGCATTACCATCAATACCTTCATGCTCGACGACGCCCCGGAGCTGGTGGGCTTCGTCGAGCGCATGACCCAGATCAATCGAGGCCGCGCCTTCTATACGCAGCCGACCCAGCTGGGCTCGTTCCTGATGGTGGACTACGTCTCCCAGCGGCGACGACGGGCCTGACGGATCGATTCGAGAAACGACCAGTAGACCATGTCACGCACCCTTCGATACGACATTCCCGGCACCGACTGGCGCCGGGGCCTCTCCGAGACCTTCGACAGCGCAGCGAAGACGCTCTTCGAGCCCGAGCTCGAGCGCCCCTTCGATCTCGTCGTGGAGATCGGTTTCGGCCGCGGCGAGTTCCTCCTCGACCTCGCGGCGAAGAATCCCGACGTGGCGTTTCTCGCGGTCGAAGTCTCGTTCAAACGCGTCCTGAAGATGGCGCGCAAGGTGGCGCGGGCCGAGCTCGAGAACGTGCGCCTCGTCGAGGCGCGGGCCGAGGTTCTGGTCTCCGATTGCCTCGAGCGTGCCAGCGTGACGGAGTTCTGGATCAACTTTTCGGATCCCTGGCCCAAGGCCGCTCACGCGCCGCGGCGATTGATCCAGAGCTCCTTCATCCGCTCCGTCGCGCAGGCGCTCGAGCCGGCCGGGGTCGTCCACATCGCGACCGACGACGTTCCCTATTCGGAGCAGATCGACGACGTGCTCTCCGGCGAGCCTCTGCTCGAGAATCTTCACGCACCGCGGCCCTTCGCCTCCGACGTGCCCGGCCGTCCCGCCACCTCCTATGAGATGGGATGGCGCGAAGAAGGCCGCCCGCTTCATTTTTTCGACTATCGCAGGGTCCTCTGATGCAGCGAGCCCATCTCAAGGACTACTCGGTCGGCGTCCTGCGCGATCGATTTCAAGCGGGCGGTGTGCCGGCGTACCGCGCCAATCAGGTGCACGATTGGCTCTATCGCCACGGCGTCGACGATCCCGAGTGCATGACCAACTTCTCCAGCGAATTTCGCCAGTGGCTATCGCAGAATTGGGAGACGCGGGCGGTCGAGATCGCGAAGCAGCAGATCTCGAGCGACGGCACCCGCAAGCTCGCCCTCGAGACCCGGGACGGGAAGCTGCTCGAGGCGGTGATCATTCCGGAGGCGCGACGCAATACCCTTTGCATCTCGACCCAGGTGGGTTGCCCACTGGCCTGCGACTTCTGCGCTACCGGAAAGATGGGATTCACCCGCAACCTCTCCACTGCGGAGATCGTCGATCAGGTGTGCCGGGCGCGCGAGGTATTGGGGTGCGAGGAGAGCCTGAGCAATATCGTCTTCATGGGGATGGGAGAGCCGCTCCTCAACCTGCCGGCGGTGCTGGAGGCGATTCGGATCTTCATCGATCCCAAGGGCATGGCGATGGCGCCCCGGCGAATCACGGTCTCGACGGCCGGAGTCGTTCCCCGCATCTGCGAGCTGCTCGAGATCGCGTCGATCAATCTCGCGGTCAGTCTCCACGCGACCACCGACGAGCTGCGGGACGTGCTGGTTCCCATCAACAAGAAGTTCCCCCTCGATGTCCTTCTCGGGACCCTGCGCAGCGATCCGAACGTAAACCGGCGGCGACCGGTCTTCTTCGAGTACACCCTGCTCGAGGGCGTGAACGATTCCCTCGACGATGCTCGCCGGCTTCCGCGCCTGCTGCGCGACATTCCCTGCAAGCTGAACCTCATTCCCTCGAACCCGCATCCCGGCTCGAGCTACCGCACGCCGAGCGACGAGGCGATGAATCGCTTCGCCCAGACGGTGCTGGACGGCGGGCTTCGGGTCACCCTGCGGCGTAGCCGCGGCTCCGACATCGCCGCCGCCTGTGGGCAGCTGGCGAATACCTGAGTCTTTCTTCCCGCCTCGAACCGGGACGGCCGGGCCACTCTCGGCGGCCCAGTGTACCCTTGCAGCACCAGCGGAGTTCCTCTCGTCGGTCAAGAACCGCTGCCTCGACGCCGATGTGGTGTGGGGGGGAGATCACACCTGCATGCTCTACGCGATCGGCGACATCCACGGGGAGCTCGACAAGCTCGATGAGCTGCTCGACTTGCTACCGCTGCAGGCCGGCGATCGAATCGTATTCCTGGGCGACTACATCGACCGCGGGGAGGATGCCCAGGGTGTCATCCGGCGGCTGATCGATCTCGAGAAGACGTGGCCCTGCACCTTCCTGCTCGGCAACCACGAGTCGATGTTCCTCGACTTCCTGGGCTGGACCGACAAGTCCTACTTCGGCGGCGATGCCTTCCTGATGAATGGCGGCCAGCGGACGCTCACGAGCTACGGATTCTTCGAAGACGGCGAGCGGGACAAGGAGCGAAAGGACTATCGCCTTCCGAAGGATCACGAGGAGTTCCTCCTCAGCCTGAAGCTCTACCACCGGGAGGGGGATTACCTCTTCATTCACGCGGGGATCAATCGATCGCTCCTGCGCGAGAATGATGTGGGGTATGTGCTGCGGAAGGTGAAGGTGGAGGATCTGCTCTGGAATCGCTCTACCTGCGACTTGCCGCATGGGATGCCGGTGACGGTGATCTATGGGCATACGCCGAACGAGGCTTTCGAGGTGAGGTGGAATCTGCCGTTTAGTGTTGGGATTGATACTGGGGCGGTTTATGGCGGGCCTTTGACGGCGATTCGTCTTCCTGATGAGACCGTTTTCCAGGTCTGAATTCGTTTACAGGTGGTTGATTTTACGGGGAGCGCGAATGAGGCGAGGAAGGGTTCCGCCGAATGGCTCCCTTCGGTCCGTCGCCGACTCCGTCGGCTACCTCCGCTTCGCTCCGCTTTATTTCGGCTCCACCCTTCCTCGCCTCATTCGCTCGTGGGTTGGGCGAATCACGGCGATTTTGGGGAGAGGGGGAGAGGGGGAGGGGTTAGGTTGCGTTGGCTACGCCGGCGGCTACTCCGGGGGTCCAGTTCTCGCGTTGTTTGACCTGGGGGACGGTGATCTGGGTTCCGCGTTGGAGAGCGGCGAAGTCGATGTCGGGGTTGTACTGGCGGAGGAGCCAGAGGG
>CBDUYG010000200.1:0-6460 GCA_965371385.1 uncultured Myxococcales bacterium
TGCGCAGCAGGATGTAGGCCACGTAGATGAACCAGAGCAGCAGCGTCACCGTGAGTCGAGGATCCCATGACCACCACTTGCCCCAGGTTCCCTTCGCCCAGATCGGTCCCGTGACGAGCATGAGGGTGCAGAAGATCACGCCGACCTCGGCGCTCGCGATCGCCAGGCGATCGAGGTCTTCGCGCTCCTTCCACAGGTAGAAGAAGCCGCCGATCGCCGTGATGACGAAGCCGAGATAGGCGCCATAGGCCAGAGGGGGGTGCACGTAGAGGATCTTCTGAATGATGCCCTGCACGCTGTCGATCGGCGCGACCACGACCGACCCCATGTACGCGAGAAATAGGAAGAGCATCGGAATCGTCAACCATCTGCGCGTGCGGGCGACTCGGGCTTCGAGCGTGCTCGGAGTCTCGTGAGCCACGGAGCGGGTGGATTCGGCGTTCGCCGTCATCGTGTCTTCTCGTTGACCGTCACTCATCGAGGATGTACTCGAAGCCGAGGAATGAGACAACCAGGTAGATCCCGTCGACCACGATCAAGAGCTGAAGGGCCGCGAAGGGCACCTCCCCATCGAGCACCAGGCCCCGGGTCGCGTTGACGGCGCCTGCCAGGACCGGAAAGAGGGCGGGCAGGAGTAGGATCGGCAGCAGCACCTCGCGAAAGCGGGTCCGCACCGACATCGCCGCGAATAGGGTCCCCGCTGCGCAGAGTCCGAGGTTCCCCAGGCACACCACCCCGGCGAGGCGAAGCGCCACGCCCAGCAGGTCGAGGTCGAAGGCCAGGGCGAAGATCAGGGCCGTGGCCGCCTGGACGAGGCCGATCAAGACGAAGTTGGCTGTCGCCTTGCCGACGAAGATCCAGCCCCGCTCTCCCGGTGCGAGCGCCAGGCCCGAGAGGGCATCGTTCTCCAGCTCGAGGGCGAAGGAGCGATTCAGTCCGATGATGGCCGCGAAGACATAGGCGACCCAGAGCAGGCCGGCCGCGTTCTCGGCGATCTGGTCGCGTGTGCCCTCCGGCAGGGCGAAGTGGAAGACGACGACGACCAGGCACGAGAAGAGCAGCATGGCGATGACGCGGTCGCGCGAGCGCCACTCGGTCAGGAGATCCTTCCAGAGAATCGCGGCGGCGATGCTCATGACGCAGCACCGTGCCTGGAGCTGGAATTCGGCCGCTCGGCCTGCTCGAGGGCCTCTACATAGGCGGCTTCGAGGCTGTGGCTCTCGAGCTCGTCTCCGGCCAGGCTGCGAACGAAGTTGCCGCGAATCATGACCTGGGCGGTGTCGGCCAGCTCGCCGGCCTGATCGAGGTCGTGGGTGATCAGCACGAGGGTGCGGCCCTCGTCGCGCAAGGCGCTCAGCCGCGTGGTGAGGCGCCTGGCCGAGCGCCGGTCGAGGCCCGTAAAGGGCTCATCGAGGAGGATCAGCTCGGGGTCGTGGACCAGGGCCCGGGCGATCGAAAGACGCTGGGCCATGCCGCGCGAGAAGTCGCCCGCCCGCCGGTCCGCCGCCCCTTCGAGGCCTTCCTCCCGCAGCAGCTGCCGGGCTCGCTGGTCGCGATTCGGGACTCCGTAGAGGCGTCCGGTAAAGAGGAGATTCTCACGAGCGCTGAGCTCGGGATAGATGAGGCTCGCGTGCCCGACGTAACCCAGGGCACGGCGCGCCTTGCGGGGGTCGCTCTCGATTCCGTCCGGCGAGATGATACGAACCTCGCCCCGACTGGGGTGCGACAGGCCGGCGAGGATTCGGAGCAGGGTCGATTTGCCGGCGCCGTTGGGCCCCAGGATCGCGTGGACCGCTCCCCGCTCGACCTCGAGATCCAGCCCGCGCAGCGCCACCACGGCGCCGAACCGCTTCTCGAGGCTCCGCGCACGCAAGGCGACGGAGCTCACGCCTCGCCGTCCCCGGGCAGCTCGTCCGGCGAGGGGAGGGCTCCACCGCATCGAACGCAGAATTGCCAGCTCGCTTCGGCCGCGGTCCCGCACGCTGGGCAGTAACCCACCGCTCCGGGGCGAGCTTCGGCTGCAGGTTGAGCGGCCGAGGATGCGGCACCCATCTCAGGCCGCACTGCGGCCGCAGGACCGGCTGCGGGCTTGCCTCCGGCCTCGCCCCCCACCTCCGCCCGTGCCGCGGCGTCGCGCTCCTGCTGGAGCAAGGAGAGGGCTCTTGCTCGCAGCTCCTCCCGCATCACCTGATGCTCCTGGGAGTCGAGCTTGCCGGTCTCGAAATCGAGGTCGAGGTCGCGGATCGAGTTGTAGATCATCTCCCGCTCGCCGCGCTCGAGCGCTTCGGACACGTGCACCCGTCCCCGCCTCCGGTTTGCCGAGAGTGGGGCGAAGACGAACCAGATCCCGACGGCCGCGATCGCGGTCGCGGCGATCAGGCTGCCGCGCCGCGTCACCCCACTGTGGTCGATCGGAGTGAGGGTCGCCGTGATCGGCACGCCGGCGGCCACGCGATACGCCTGTCGATGGAGGTAGATCCGGGTGCCCGATTTGAAGGGGCGGCGGCGGTGGAGCTGCCGGGTGTCGATCACGACGCCGGTATCGGCGATCAGCACGTTCAGCTCATCGACTTCTGCGGGAAAGACGAGATCGAGCTTGGAAGCATTGCTCCCGATCGGGACCCGGTAGCGGTAGGACACCATGGCTTCTCCGGGAGAGAGCGGACCCAGCAGATCGAGGTCCCCTTTTTCGTTCGGAATCAGGCCGAGGGTCTGGGCGCTGTCCGAGAGACCGCGCAGCTCGGCTCCCTCGGGAATCTCGAATCGCAGCAGGGGCTCGCCGATCCTGCCTGCGAGGTGGGCGCCGGGCTCGACGGTGAAGCTCTGCTCGACGGTGATCTGCTGAAAGGTGTCGTCGAGCTCGACCCAGACACTGGCGCGGGGCAGATGGATCGCGCCGGCGTCGTTGCGGGTCTCGGGCAGGGAGACCTCGAAGGCCAGCGACTGCCCCGGCTCGCTGGGGCCGTGCCTCAGCCGCTTGAATACGCGCCCGCTCGTCGCCTCCTCTCCCCCCGGACTGAAGTCCGTGCCCGAGAGCTGGGGACCATCGCCCGGGAAGATGAGAGTGGCGCCGCTGCTGCCTGAGATGAGGGGCCAGATCAGGGTGGCCCCATCCTCGGGCAGGGGCAGCAGGTAGCGATAGCGAAGCTCCTGCTCGCCGGGATAGATCGGGCCCCAGAAGCCGAGTCGATTGCCCTCGTGGCTGAAGCCCTCGGCAAGGCCGCCGGCGCTGATGTCGAGGTGGGTCGCGCCGGCGGGCAGCTCGCTGCGGAAGGGCGCGCTTGCCCCGCTGGTGCGCTCGCCCTTCGGGATCAGGATCACCTTGGAGCCGAGGTTGATGATCTGGTGAACCTCTTCGACGGCCAGGTTCGTCCCGATCCAATCGAGCCGGAGGCTCGCCTCGCCCATCCGGACCTGGGAGCCGTCCCGGCTCGGTTCCGCGACCTCGATCACGATCTCGATTTCGCTCTGCCCCGGCTGGAACCGGACCCGCTCTCCGTAAGGCACCTCGCCGAAGCGGGCCCCGACCATGTAGACGATGCCGGCGGCATTCGAGATGCCTTCGAAGACGAACTCGCCTCGTTCATTCGCCGTGCCCGAGCGCAGGCCCGGGCTGCCGTCGGGAGCGAGGGCATAGAGAACGATCGATGAGCCCGCGGCTCGCTCGTTTCCGGCGGGATGCTTCAGCACGCCCCGGATGCGCGCCGTGCCCGTGGGAACGTCGGGCACCCGGGCCGCCGGGTCGTGGGGGTCCTGTGCGAACGCTACCGGCGCGAGCAGGAGGAGGAGCAGGCCGAGCCCCAGGCCGAGGGCGCGACGGTTTCGGAGAGGAGTGGAGGTCAATTCTGCGACCGGCTCGCTTCGCGAGTGGCTTCGGCGTGAGGCCACATGATCAGGATGCAGCCCAGGATCGCCACGATGGCTCCGCTCCAGAGCCAGTTGACGAGGGAGTTGTGGTGAACCTTGAAGGTGGCCGAGCCATCGGCCTCGACGGCGTTGAGAACCACGTAGACGTCCTCTTGCCAGGTCGAGTAGATCGCGGGGATCGAGGTCGGCTGTTGCTCGAGCCAGTAGTTGCGCTTCTCCGGCAGCATCGTGGCCAGGGGCTTGCCGTCCCGGTAGATCGCGACGCGCGCCGTGGTGCCGCCGTAGTGCTGGGCCGGGATCGGTTCGGCGGTCAGGTAGCGCAGCTCGTAGTCCTTGATCGTGATTGATTCCCCGACCTTCACGTTCTCCAGCGTCTCCTGGTAGAACACGCGCCCCGACATCGCGATGAACATCAGGACGATCCCCAGGTGCACCACGTAACCGCCGTAGCGCCGTTGATTTCGGCGTATCAGCGTCGCCATGGCGGTGAAGGGAGACTCTCCGCGTCGGCTCACCCGGGCCCGAATCGCCCGCGTATACTCCTGGACGATCGTTCCTACGACGAAGCAGGAGAGGACCCAGCAGCTCAGCGTCCAGATCGTCCACTGCCCCCAGAACACGACTGTGAGAATGGACCCCACCACCACGCTGGCGATTCCGGGCCAGACGAACTGGCGGCGGATGTTGCTCATGCTTGCTTGACGCCATGCGACCAGCGGCCCGACTCCCGTCAGGAAGAGCAGGAAGAGGGATATCCAACCCGCCATCGTGTTGAAGAAGAGAGGCCCGACGGTGGTTCGCTTGCCGCTGATGGCTTCGGAGACGACCGGCAGCAGCGTTCCCCAGAACACCACGACGAGCACGGCCATGAAGGCCCAATTGTTCAGCAGGAAGCCGGCTTCGCGTGACACCATCGACTCGAGGCGGTTGGGAGTCTGGAGATCCCGCCTGCGATAGATGAGCAGCGCAAAGAAGGCGACGGCTGAAATCGCGACGTAGGAGAAGAAGAGGGGGGTGAAGAGCCCGCTGTTCGTGAAGGCGTGAACCGACTGCACGACTCCGCTGCGCGTCAGGAAGGTTCCGAAGAGGCAGAGGATGTAGGTGAGGCCGATCAGCGCCAGGTTCCAGGTCTTCAGCATGTCGCGCTTTTCCTGGATCATCACCGAGTGGAGGTAGGCGGTGCCCGCGAGCCAGGGCATCAGCGCCGCGTTCTCCACCGGATCCCAGGCCCAGTAGCCGCCCCATCCCAGCACCTCATAGGCCCAGCGTCCGCCGAGCACGAGGCCGATGCCGAGGGCCGTCCATGCGATCAGGGTCCAGCGCCGAGTCACCCGAAACCAACTCGTTCCCAGCTCACCCGTCACCATCGCGGCAAAGGCATAGGCGTAGGGAACGACGAAGCCGGTGAAGCCCGCGTAGAGCATCAGGGGATGGATCGCCATCATCGGATGCTGGAGCAGGGGATTGAGCCCGTTGCCGTCCGAGCGCACCTCCACCGGGGGTAGCATCTCGAAGGGCCGCGAGATGAAGGCGCAGAGCACCAGGAAGAAGGTGACGTTGAGGAGCAGGCAGAGGGCGACCCAGGGCACCTGGCTGCGCTGGGTGTGACGGTTGACGAAGAGCGCCGTCGAGCCGTAGATCGCCACCATCCAGCCCCAGAGCAGCAGCGACCCCGCCTGCCCACCCCAGAGAGCCGAGAGCCGATAGCCGAGCCCCATGTCGCGTGCCGAGTGCTGGGCCACGTAGGCGAAGCGGAAGTCGTTGCTGAAGAGCGCCCAGAAGAGCGCGGCCATCGAGACCGAGAGCAGCAGCGTGACCACCCAGACCGAACGCTCCGCGACATCGCCCCAGGCCTCGTTCTTCATGATCCCACCCGCGAATCCGGCGGCAATGCCGAGCAGAGCCATCGCGAGCGCAAAGTAGAGGGCGTATTCGCCGATTTCTGCCATTGAGAGCTCCAGGGGTCGGGCGAGTCAGGGGCGCGGGACGTGCGAGAGGGTAGGGTGAACGAGCGGAAAGGGTAGACGGGCTAGAGGCCGGCGGTCTCGGGTTCGGCGGCGTCCTTGTTGGCTTCGAACTTCGAGGGGCATTTGGCGAGTACGTTGTCGGCGTGGAAGGTCACGTCGTTCGCGCTGCCTTCGACCGTGCCTTCGATCACGACCTCGGCTCCATCCCGAAACAGGTCCGGCGTCTCGAGCCCGTGATAGGTAACCGCGAGCAGGTTCGCGCCATCGCCGTTCTTGTGAGGCGGATCCTGCTGGACGAGAAAGCGGACCTGCCTGGCCGGCAGGTCTCGCTCGATCGAGCCATTGGCCACATAGCCGTGTACGCGCAGCGAGCGTCCCTCCAGCTGCGAGGTGGTACCGGCTTCCACGAGGAATTCGTCGAGGTTCTGGTAGTACTGGAAGGTCGCGGCGGAATCGAGGTTGGTGATTCCGTACCACGCAAGCAGGCCGAAGACCGTGATGGCCCCCAGCGCCAGCTGTGCTCCTTTCGACATGATGATTCCGCCTTCGACTCGTTCGCCTGTTCGCTCTGCTCTTGTTGCGGGTCGGGTTCGGTTGGGACGGACGTCCGATTGGAAGACCGGACG
>CBDUYG010000201.1:0-6455 GCA_965371385.1 uncultured Myxococcales bacterium
CCACGCCCTCTGCGGCCGCGATGATCGCCCTTCCGGACGTCGAGACCCTCGCGATCCGTCTCGACCGCGACATTCGGCAGATGGTCGCGGCGGTCCGGGCGGGCGTCGGCGACGCCCGCCAGCGCTTGCGACGCGAGCGCGACGCTCTGCGAGTCCTGGCTCCGACCGCCCGGGTGCGTGCCCAACGCTCCCGGCTCCTTGCCGGGACTCGCGCCCTCGGCCGAGCGGGACACGCGATCCCCGAGATCCGCCGTTCGCGGCTCGCTCACCAGGTGGGCCGGCTCGACAGCCTCTCACCGCTTGCGGTACTCGCCAGGGGTTACGCCCTCGTTCGCCGCTCGGACGATGGCGTGATTCCCCGGCGCGCAGACGAGCTGGCGCCCGGTGATCGTCTCACGATTCGTCTCGCCGAGGCCGAGGTCGAGGCGACGGTGGACTCTCTTCGCGAGGCTGACCGCAGCCCGGAAGAAGCGGCGAAACGAGAGGCAAAGGCAGAGCGCTGAGCCGGATTGTTGACGCCTCCGGGGCCCCCAGGTAGGATCGCGAATCGTGGCCCGGTAGGGTCATTGCCCCCCGATCGATCCAATCCTTCCACACGAGACACGACTGAGCACGACTTTGGCAGTACGAAAGCGATCCAGCAAAGCCAGGTCTGCGTCCGAGAGTGGCAGATTGAAGTTCGAGGCCGCTCTCGATCGGCTCGAGAACCTGGTCGATACCCTCGAGCAGGGAGATCTCGAGCTCGAAGAGTCCCTCGAGGTCTTCGAGGAAGGGGTTTCCCTCTCGAAGCAGTGCGCGAAGGAGCTCGAATCCGCGGAGCGCCGGATCGAGGTGCTGATTCAGGAGGGCGGCGAGTGGCTCGAGCGGTCGTTCGAGGCCGACGAATCAGACAAAGTTGATCAAGGCGCCGAGCAAGCCGAGAAAGAATCCGAAGACGAGGAGCTTTGAGCCTTGGACGCTCAATCCTACATCGAGGAGCAGACTCCGCTGATCGAGGGCCGGCTCGAGGCCGCACTGCCTCCGGCCGACGAAGAGCCCGGTGAGCTCCACGCTGCCATGCGCCACCTCCTCTTCCCCGGAGGGAAGCGATTCCGGCCGATGCTCGCTTTCGCGGGAGCCGAGGCCGTTGGCGGGTCACCGGAGCGAGCCCTCCCGATTGCGGCTGCCGTCGAGCTGATTCACGCCTACACCCTGATTCACGACGATCTGCCCTGCATGGACGACGATGACGAGCGTCGCGGAAGGCCGACGGTTCACGTGGCCTACGGCGAAGCCATTGCGGTTCTCGCCGGCGATGCGCTGCAGTCGCTTGCATTCGAGATTCTCGCGAGCTGCGATGAGGGGCACGAGGCCGTGTCGGTCGCGAGCGTGATCCGCGATCTCGCGTTGGCGGCCGGTTCGCGGCGATTGGTGGGGGGGCAGGCCGACGATCTGGTCTACGATCCCAAGGATGTCGATCCCGTCCGGATCGAGTCGGTCCACGCCCGCAAGACGGCGGCTCTGATCGCGACCTCGATCGCGGGAGGCGCGCGTCTCGCCGGCGCGAGCGAGGCGGAGCTCGAGCGGCTCGAGAGCTTCGGCCTCGAAGTCGGAATCGCTTTCCAGATCGCCGACGACCTGCTCGACGAAGACGAGAACGACGAGTGTTCCCTCGCTCGGGCGTTGGGGCGCGAGGGTGCCGAGAGTCGAGCCCAGGAGCTGCTCGAGTCGGCGCTCGCAAGAATTGAGGGCTTTGGCGAGCGGGCGGAGCCCCTGCGAGAGCTGGCCCGCTTCGCGTTGCAGAGGAAGGTATGAGCGGAGATCGACTGCTCTATGGGATCAACGAGCCTGCGGACCTGCGCGCCCTCGAGCGCGATCAGGTAGAGCAGGTCGCGGATGAGATCCGGCAGGAGATTCTCGAGCGTGTGTCCCAGACGGGGGGACATCTGGCTTCGAGCCTCGGTGCCGTCGAGCTCATTACTGCGCTCCACTACGTATTCGATACGCCGCGCGATCGCCTCGTGCTCGACGTCGGTCACCAGGGCTACCCCCACAAGATGCTGACGGGGCGCCGGGAGGATTTCGATCAGATCGGCCAGCGGGGCGGCATGTCGAAGTTCCTGCGGCGCTCGGAGTCGCCCTATGATCAATTCGGCGCGGGGCACGCGGGGACGTCGATCTCGGCCGCCCTCGGCATGGCGCGGGCGAAGAAGCACAGGGGTGAGGACGGGCTCGCGATTGCCTTCATCGGCGACGGAGCGATGACGGCCGGGATGGCCTTCGAGGCCTTGAATCACGCCGGGCACATCCAGGCCAGGAACCTCGTCGTGATTCTCAACGACAACGAGATGTCGATCAGCCCCAACGTCGGCGCCCTCTCTTCCTATCTCTCGCGCAAGATGTCGGCTCCTTCGACCCGGCGCGTGAAGGGCTGGGCCCGGGACTTCCTCACGAGCCTGCCCGGGGACATGATCCACTGGGCTCGCAAGGCCGAGGAGTCGGTGAAGGTCTTCTTCTCGCCGGGGCTGCTCTTCGAGGCGCTCAGCTTCCGATATGTGGGTCCGATTCAAGGGCATCGCATGAGCGACGTGCTCGAGACCTTCGAGAACGTGAAGGAGATGATCGCCCAGGGCGACGGGCCGATCCTGGTTCACGCGATCACCGAGAAGGGACACGGGTACGAGCCGGCCGAGCGCGATCCGCTGAAGTACCACGGCGTCTCGAAATTCAACGTCAATACCGGAAAGTTCGCTCCCAAGAAGCCGGGGCCGCCTTCGTATACGAGTGTCTTCTCCGATGCGCTGATCCGGCTGGCGCGCGAGGACGAGCGCATCATCGGGATCACCGCGGCGATGGCTCCGGGGACCGGGCTGGATCGCTTTCAGCAGGAGTTCCCCGAACGATTCTACGACGTGGGCATCGCGGAGCAGCACGCGGTGACCTTCGCTGCAGGTCTGGCAGTGGAGGGCATGAAGCCCGTGGCGGCGATCTACTCGACCTTTCTGCAGCGGGCCTACGACCAGGTGGTGCACGATGTCTGCATCCAGAATCTCGACGTGACCTTCGCGCTGGATCGCGCCGGGCTCGTGGGCGGCGACGGGGCGACCCACCAGGGCATCTACGACTACGCCTATCTGCGCTCGCTCCCCAATACCGTCGTCATGGCGCCGAAGGACGAGAACGAGCTTCAGCATATGCTCGCCACTGCGATCGATTACGACGGCCCGGCTGCGGTGCGCTTCCCGCGCGGCAACGCCCTCGGCGTGCCGATGGATCCCGAAATCAAGGCGATCTCCCTCGGCGAGGCCGAGGTGCTGCGGGATGGCGACGACGTATTGATCGCGGCCATCGGCAGCACGGTGCACCCGGCGCTCGACGCCGCGGCGGAGCTCAAGGAGCGGGGCGTCTCGGCCGCGGTGCTCAATGCGCGTTTCGTGAAGCCCCTCGACACCGGACGTCTGCTCGCGCTCGCGGGGAAATGCCGTGCGGTCGTGACCGTCGAGGAGCACGTGGGGCCGGGCGGCTTCGGCAGCGCAGTGCTCGAGGCCTTTGCCGAGGCGGGGCTCGAGGTGAGGACCCGGACGATGAGCCTGCCCGACGAGATCGTCGAGCATGGCTTCACGCCCAGCTCCTTCGGCCTCGATTCCGCCGGGATTGCGGATGCAGCCGAAGCCCTCCTGCGCCGCGAGTAGCGCGCGAGGATCCGAGCGCTGAAGGGCTCACGTCTCGACGAGAGGGTCGTCGCCGAAGGGCTCGCCGACTCCCGCACTCAGGCTCAGGCCCTCATCCTCACAGGCCGTGTTCTGGTGGACGACGTCCCGGTCGACAAGGCGGGGACGCGGGTGCGCGACGGCGCCGAGATCCGCATCAAGGGCGGTGTGAACCGGTTCGTTTCCCGGGGCGGCGACAAGCTCGCGGGCGCGCTGGAAGATCTGGGCATCGACCCGGCGGGGCTCCGGTGCCTGGACGTCGGGGCCTCGACGGGGGGCTTTACGGATTGTCTGCTTCAGGCGGGCGCGCGCACTGTCGTGGCCCTGGACGTCGGCCATTCGCAGCTGCACGAGCGCATCCGGCGCGATCCCCGGGTTCACGTTCTCGAGAAGACGAACGCGCGTCACCTCGAGCCGGGGCAGCTGCCGGAGCCGGTCGACCTGGTGGTGATCGACGTCTCGTTCATCTCGGCGAAGCTGCTGCTACCTCCGATCCGCGCCGCGGCCCCGCACGCGGATGTTCTGGTGATGGTGAAGCCGCAGTTCGAGGTCGGGCGCGAGCAGGTGGGGAAGGGCGGGGTGGTGCGAGACGATGCGCTGCGCCTCGATGCGGCGGAGGGCGTGAAGCGGTGCGCCGAGGAGTTGGGGTACCGCGCGCGGGCCCAGGTGGAAAGCCGAGTTGCGGGTCCCAAGGGCAATCGTGAGATCTTCCTGTGGCTGGCGTTCGCAGCGGGCAGCTAATCGGCCTCGAACTCGATGTCGCAGACGCGCCCCCAGGTCGACCTCTCCACCGGCCGGCTCCTCCTCACCCCCTCGAGTGGCGACTTCGTCAGGGCCTCGCATCCGATGCTCGGCGGAAACACGATGTACCTGCCGTCCTCGGGCGGCTCCTCGAGGGCGACCGGGCGCAGGATCTCAGCGACCGCTCCTCGGCCCATCACCCTCTGGAGGCCGTATATGCCCGGCGGTCCGATGCCGTAGGTCGGCAGGGTGTCGTGGCGGACGAGAGCGAGGCCATTGCGTCTGCGGGCGCCGCCGAGGCTGAGCCATCTCTCCCCGGAGTGGACTCTCTCGTAAAGAAGGACGCCCTTCGCGTCGCGCTGTCTGGCGCTGATGAAGAGCGCGTGCTGCCGTAGATTGGCGGCTCCGGGGTGGCGATCGGGGTTGTCCAGCCAATGGAGCGTGCCCGGAGCGACCAGCAGCAATGGCACGAGCGCGACCGCTCCATGGACCCTGGTCGCCGCCTTGCCCGTGAATCGCTTCGAAGCAAGATCCGCCAGCCACAGGCTACCGGTGGCGACGAGGACGAGGAAGGGAATCAGCAGGTGGGATAGATAACGTTGCCAGCCGAGCCAACCGGCACCGGACACCGGAGCCATCGTCGTGAAGGTGATCGCTCCGCTGATCACGATCACACTTCCGAGCAGAAGAGCGGAGACGGCTCTGCGGCGAGCCAGAATCACCAGTCCGGCGCCGGCAAGCCCGGTCATCGACAGCGAGAGGATCGTCAGGGTCGGACGCGAGCCTCCCAACGTCTGGATACTCCGCAGCAGAAAGTCGCCGGCCCCGTCCGCGTGAACGCCCTGGTTGATCCAGGGAGCCTGCGGTCGAAGCGCGATCCATACGATTCCCAGCACGCCCGCCAGGAGACTCGTTGCCGTAAATCGAAGGAATCGGGCCCTTCCCTTCGGACGCTCCCGTTCGATCCAGAGGGAACCCAGAGCGGTCACGCCAAGCGCGATGCAGACCTGGGATATGAGGAGGTGGCTGTGCAGCGCCGCGAAGAGGGCGAGGCCGTAGAGCAGCCAGGATCGCGCATCGTCGCGTTTCCAGGCGGAGCCGTAGGCTGCCAGCAGCAGGGTCGATGTCAGGATGAAGAGCGTATAGGGACGGACCTCGTGCGAGAGATAGAGCGCGAGAGGAGCGATGGCCGTCAGCGCCGCCGTTCCGATTCCGATTCGGATTCCGGCGACCAACCGCCCGAGGACGTAGGCGGCCGCCACGTCGGCGATACCCAAGGCGATCGAGAGGAGCTGCAGGGTGTTGGTCGTCGGATCGTGGGTCCACCACATCCACGCGAAGAGCAGCCACGCATAGAGCGGAGGTTCGTGGGGAAGCTCGCTTGCGTCTCCGGTGACGACATACGACCAGAGCCCGACCTCATCCTCCCAGAGGACGTCGCGACTCCCAAGGCCATAGAGCCGCAGGGCCGCGGCGAGCACGAAGATGAGAACGAGCAGAGCGCAATGCGCGCGCGGGTCCAAGCCCTTCGGCGCGGCATCGGGCCGGCGTTCTTCGGATCCCGGCTGCTGGCTCGTTTTCTGCATTCCCGCCCTTCCGAAGGCCGGTCGACGCCTCGACTTCGGCCGGGAGATCGCACCGATTCTTCGCGATTCATTCTAACTTGAATCGCGGGTCCCTACCCGGAACGGGGCATCTCGAGACACCCGATCGCGCCCACCTGGGGACACGGGACGAGCCGCGGCTCATGCGATCCCCTGGCGCCGCCGCCCCGTCTCGAGCGGGTTGACCGATCGGTGGGTGCGTTTCGGTGCAGATCGAGCGTAGGGGTTATAGCGAAAAAGGGGCCGGGGAGATTCAGAGCGGTGTGGGCAGGGCTGCCAGATCCTCGTCGAGCTCGGGGCTTCGATCTTCGATCCGCCTTCTTTCGTGATTCGAGTCGCGCGATGTCGCGGAAGCCGCCGCGCGAATTCGATACGCTCCTGCCAGGAGAGCACCCGAATGCGCCTGAGCCCCGTCGATCTT
>CBDUYG010000202.1:0-6436 GCA_965371385.1 uncultured Myxococcales bacterium
TCGCGGCCACCACCATCCTTCCCGCGCAAACGCTCGTCACCAACTGGTTTCGCGCATTTCGGGGCCGGGCGATGGGCCTCACCATGCTCGGCATCGGTGCGGGCGGCCTGGCGCTGCCGCCCTTCAACGAGCTCATGATTCGGCTCTTCGGCTGGCGCGTGGCCTGGGTCGTGGCAGCCGGGATCCTGTTGGCGATCGTCGTGCCGCTGATCGCGGTCTTCATTCGGGCCCGGCCCGCCGATCTCGGTCTCGAGGTCGACGGCGCCACGGCGGGCGAGCAAGCGGGGGAGGGGAGTGAAGCGTCCATCGTGGGCCTTTCGGTGAAAGGCGCGGTCGCCACACCGGCCTTCTGGCTTCTCTTCTCCATCTTCGTGCTCCAGCTCGTGGGCGTATCGGCCATGAACTTCCACTTCGTGCCCTTCGCAACGCAGCAGGCCGGCTTCGAGCCCCAGCAGGCCGCCTTCTACTACGGAATGGCCGTCGGCTTCAGCATTCCCGGACGCCTGGGCTTCGGCTGGCTGGCCGACCGTTGGTCCCCGGAGCGCTTGCTGGCGGTTTCGTTCCTCTTGCTGGCGCTGGGGCCGGTCGTCAACGAGCTGCTGCTCCGCATCGGGCTCGACGACGCCCGCCTGCTGTGGCTCTACGCGATTCCCTTCGGATTGGGGATCGGAGGCAATGCGGTCACGATGCCGATCATGGTCGGCCGCTGTTTCGGCGAGCTGCACTTCAGCAAGATCATGGGGCTGCTGATGAGCGGCTTCGCCGTCGGCATCCTGGTGGGCATTCCGGGCGCGGGCATCATCTTCGACCGCACCGGCAGCTACGAGTGGGTCTTCATCCTGTGCGCCGCCGGGTTCTCGCTCGCTCTGGTGTTCAGCCTGCTGGTCCGGCCCGATCGCCACCGCGGCGAGTTCGCGGGCGCGGACTGAGCGCGTCGTTCCGCGACAGCTCGCCACACTCTCCGGCAACCCCGGGGCGCCGAATCACCCCGAGCCTGCGATTCACGCACCAGCGCCCCTATTCGTCGTCGGGCAGCGGCAGGCGTATTTCGAACGTGGTGCCGTGCTCCGAGGTCTCGAGGAGCGAGAGGCTCCCTCCCGCGCCGTAGAGGATGCTGCTGCTGATCGACAGCCCCAGCCCGGATCCCTGACCGGGGCCCTTGGTGGTACAGAACGGCTCGAAGAGGGTCTGACGTACTTCTTCCGGAATGCCATGACCTTCATCGCGTATTCGCACCACGAGAGCGTCGTCTTCGGCGGCCAAGGTCACGTGGATCGTGCCGCTGAGCCCGCTCATGGCATCGCGCGCGTTCTTCAGCAGATTCAAGTAGACCTGGTTCAGTGTGCGTGGATCACCGACCAGTAGCGGCAGATCGTCGTCGGCTTCGAGCACGACGTCGATGCCTGAGTCGCGCAGGGAGTGACTCATGAGCCGCAGTGTGGACACGAGCCCAGCACGCACATCCAACGTCTCCGCCAGCACGGTGCGCGGCCCCGCGAAGGATCGGAGATCTCCGACGAGTCGAGTCGTCCGCTCCAGCCCCTCTTCGATGATTCCCGTCAGCTCCCGAAGTGTCTCGGCAGATTCATCGAAATGTCTTTCGCTGCACAGGCGACGTACCTTCTCGAGCGAACCCTCGGCATCCAGGGCATCCAGGGATCCCAATCCGACGATCTCCTGGACCACGTCCTCGATGTCGGCAAGACTCGCAATCAACGCCCGATTCGCATTCGCGGCGAAGTTGAGCGGATTGTTGGCCTCGTGGGCCACACCGGCCGCCAGCTCGCCGATCCCCGCCAGTCGCTCCCGCTGCACCAGCTGGACCTGAGCCTCCTTGAGCTCGGTGAGTGCGCTCTCCACACGGAGATTCGCCTCCTGAAGGCGTTGGTTGCGCTCTTCGAGTTCATCCTGCGCCACGCGCAGCCGCACCGACGAGCGCACGCGCGCCAGCAGCTCTCGCGCGTGGAAGGGCTTGATCACGTAGTCGTCAGCGCCCAGCTCGAGCCCCTCGATCTTCATCGATCTCTCGGCCTTCGAGGTCACCAGGATCACCGGGATGGCGCAGGTCGCGGGTGAGCTCTTGAGCTCGCGGCACAGCTCGGTGCCCGTCATCTCGGGCATCATGACGTCCGTGAGGACCAGGGCGGGCGGGCGCTCGTGCACCATATCCAACGCCTCGCGACCGTTTCGGGCCGTGCGCACGCGATACTCGCGGCTGAGCAGATGATGGAGCAGGCGTCGCATGTCCGCGTTGTCTTCCGCCACGATGATCTCGGGTGCAGACTCCGGTGCTGCGCCGCCGACCTCCTCCCGCGGATCCTCTTTCGCCGAGGCTTCTTCACGATCACTGGAGCCTGCCTGCGCCGTCGATCGATCGCCCCTCTCCTCTCCCCTCTTCCCCCCACTCTCGAGATGGACCTCGGTCTCGAGAGCTGCCAGGGACCGAGCCGCGGCGAATGTCTCTCCGTCGCGCGTCTGGAGAACGTCCTCGTCTTCGCTTTCCGAGGCGACGCCAGCCGGTAGCCAGACGCACATTCGGCTGCCGTGTCCCAGGCCTTCACTCTCGGCCCAGATGTGTCCTCCGTGCAGCTCCACCAGCTCCTGGCATAGCGACAGCCCGATTCCGGTGCCCTCGTGCTTGCGGGTGCCCGAAGCGTCGACCTGGGCGAAGCGGTCGAAGACGCGGCCCAGCTGGTCGGGGGGAATTCCGATGCCGGAATCGACCACCCGGAGTACCACCCCGCCCTCGTCCCCCGCCGGCTCGAGCTCCACCGCGATTCGTCCGCCACGCTCGGTGAACTTGAGCGCATTGCCCAGAAGATTGATGAGGATCTTCTCGAGAGCTTCGGGATCGGCTTGAATGACGGGCACATCATCGTCACATTGATCGACGAGTTCGATCCCCTTGCGTTCGGCCATCGGCCGCACGCCGACCAACATCTCCCGGACGAGTCGTCTCGTATCCAGCGCGGCGCGATGCAGCTTGACCTCGGCGCTCTCCAACTTGGCCAGATCCAACAAATTGTTGATGAGCTTGAGCAAGCGAAGCGCGTTGACCTCGGCGGTCTTCAAGTACTCCCGCTGCAGATCACTGATGTCGCCGAACTCGCCGCTGAGCATGCCCTCGATGGGGGCCAACGTCAGGGTCAGGGGTGTGCGCAGCTCGTGATGGATGTTGGCGGTGAAACGCGACTTGATGCGATCGATCTCCTCGAGGTGATCGCGCGCCTCCTGAAGTTCGCGACGTTGTTGGAAGTCCTTGAATCGCATGCGATCGAGGTAGACGCAGCTGGCCACACTCTCGGCTGCTGCGGAGATGAGAAATACCGCGTACATACGGAAGGTCGCCCAGTCGACGGCCCCGGAGTCGGCCCCCGGCGAGGCCAGATAGGGCAGCAGGATGGCACCGCAGATCGCGGCCGCTTCCCATCCGGAGAGCGGCAACACCACACCCATGCCGAGAAAGAGCAGGATCAGGCCCGCGAAGTAGGGACTGACCGCGCCGCCCGTCGTGAAGATCATCGTGAGCATGACGGCGCCGAGGGAGAGGCAGATCGACCAGGCCGAGACGCGCGGGTAGCGGGTACTCGCGAAGAACGTGCCGACGAAGAGCGCGTTGAGGCCGAGGCGCATGACCAGGAAGAATTGGAAGTGCTCTGGGAACGAGACGTAGTCCAGAGCCATGAAGGCGGTGTTGATCCCGAACGCGACGCCAGACCCCAGCCGGGCGTAGCCGGGCAGCTGCGACGCCAGGAATTCGCTGCGATAGGCAGCGAAGAGGGTCGAGTCGGCGCGGAACGTGGAATCCATCCGGGCTGAATCGGATGAACGCCCGGAAAAGCTGAGGATTTCGCGGATTCGATCGCCCGCCGGGAGGCCGTTGGGAGGCCCGCCGGGAGGCCGTCTGGAGGGTGTCGGGCGGAGCTGCGCCTCAGGCGGCTGCCTGCGTCACGGGGTCTCGCCTGGGTCGCAACAGAGCCGGCAGCAGGCTGACGTCGGCGGCCAGGCACACCCCCATGATCGCCGCGATCAGGAGCCCGAGATTTCGAATGAACGTGAAATCCGACAGCCCGAGGATGCCGAAGCCGAGCGCGATGACGACCGTGGTGTAGGTCAGCGCCGGCAGGTTCGTTCGCAGGGCGATGGCCAGTGCCTGCTCCGAAGAGGCCCCCCCCTCATGGGCCTCGTAAAGACTCGTGATCACGTGCATCGTGTCGTCCACGGCAATGCCCAGGGCCAGGCTGCCCACCATCACCGTTCCCGCATCCAGCGCGATCCCCGCGAAGCCCATGAAGCCGAAGATGGCAAGCACGGGCACGGCGTTGGGGACGAGAGCCAGTGCGGCCAGATCGAGCCGCCCGAACACCAGCCAGAGGACGAGACCAATCACCAGGATCGCGATCGTCAGCCCTCGAATCTGCCCGAAGGTGATCTCATCCTCGGCCCGGGCAAACTCGAACATCGTCCCCGTTCCGCGCGCCGCGAAGCCCGGAACGCCGTGCTCGCTCCACCAGGCTTCGGCGTCGGCGGCGACATCGCGCAGGGAGCCCGATCGATTGTCGTCCACCCGCAGTACGACGTTGGCCGCGCTGCGATCTTCGGTGATGACATCGTGGATGGACTCGACCGACTCGAGCAGCAGCAGGTATTGCTCGATCAGCGCCCGACTCTGCGGGAGCGGCAGCGCGGGATCTCCGATGAAGCCGCCATGGGTCTGACGTAGCGGGTCTGCGATCGAGAGGGCCTTCCCGACGTCGGCGCGTGCCTCGAGATGGTCGGCCAACTGGTCGATCGCGTCGACGACCTCGGGCTCGGTGACGGGGCGACCGTCTTTGGATTCCACGACCACATTCACGGGGCTGATGCCCGAGAGTGCGCGGCGAATCTGGTCGTATTCGTCGCGCGGCCTCGTGCCCTCCGGAAACCAGCTCGTCGCGTCCGTCGCGGCGTCGAGCCGAGTGAGACCGAGGCAGAGCGGAAGCGCCAGCAGCGCCCAGGCCACGAGCACCCTGCCACGGCGGCGAGTGGTGAGCCGCGTCAGCATGTCGCATACGGGTCCCTCGAGCGTGGTTGCGAAGCGCGGACGAAGCGCTGGCAGGCGTCTCAGCGCAAGCGAAGCCGGCAGCACGGTCAGGGTGGCGGCCAGCGTTGCGAGTACACCCAGCGCTCCATAAGCACCGGCCTCGCGCACGGCATCGATTCGAACGGCGCCGATCGACACGAATCCGATGGCCGTCGTCAGCCCCGAGAGCGCCACGGGCAGGGAGACCCGCTCGAGCGCGACCCGCAGCCCAGCGAGATCACCTTCGCCCTGGGCGGCGGCGATGATGTGCATCGCATACGCGCATCCCAGAGCGAGTACGATCGACGGAAGAATCATCGTGATCAACGTAATCGACGCGCCCGTGGCCCCCATCGTGCCGATCATCATGCTGGTTCCGAGCAGACCACTCGACAGTGCGAGCACGACCGCGTACGCGGACCGGAATATGAAGAAGAGCAGTCCCACCATCAACGCAACGGTGAGAGGCACGAAGGTGAACAGCTCCTCACGGGTCTGGGTGTTGATCTCGGTGCGAAAGACCGGAACGCCCGAAATCCAGGTTCGCTTCGGGTCGACCTGGCTCCGCGCCGTATCGACCAGCTCGAGAAAGCCGTCGCTGGTGCCGGCTTCGAGCAGCAGGTTGATTGCGAATACCCGGCCGTCATCGGAGACGAGGTTGCGGGGCGCGATCCGGTCGGCCTGCACTCTGGCGGAGAGCCGGAGACGCGCTTCCGGAGTCTCGGGAACGCCGTCGACCAGCGCTGCATTCAGCTCGAGTTCACCGCCCGAACCGACCCGGATCAGCGGCACGGTATCGAGGCTGTCGACCCTCCGAACCTGGTCCATGCCATCGAAGGCGGCCGAAAGGCGCACCACCTCCGACAGGGCCTCTGGGCTCCAGGGCTCTTCGCCGGTGATCGCCACCACCAGCATCTCCTCTCCGCCGAAGAGATCCTGGCTATGGCGATGATACGCGTATGCGGGGTCCTCCCGGTCGAGGATCGAGTCGGTGGAGGTGTCGATCTCCAGGCCGAGGGCTCCGAGGCCCGCGAGGACGAGCAGTACCGACCAGCCGGCGAGCGTTCGGCGAGGATTCGAGAATCCAGCGCCCACGACCCGTTCCGGCAGCCGCCGGAGGCGCTCGAATCTTGCGAATCGGGCACTTCTCGATGTGCCCGCGGGCAACGATCAGTCGCCGATGTCGACGCGTCGAAGCGTGATGCGGAACAGGTTGAAGATGCCGGCTTCGTAGCCCTTGATCCCACTCGAGAGGAAGTGCTCGTAGTCGAGAGTTCGCTCTTCACCGACCAGGGAGACGATCGCCTCGCGATTGCGACGGATCGAAGCAAGCCAGATGCGGCCTGTATCGGCATAGTGCTGGGGATCATTGCG
>CBDUYG010000203.1:0-6411 GCA_965371385.1 uncultured Myxococcales bacterium
CGTCGGCCAGATAACGGGCTGCCAGCTCGGGCGCCGTCGAACGAAGATTCCAATGGGAACTCATCCGTACCCCCCCGGTCCAGCCGCGGCTCGTCGCGCCGGGCTGCTGCTCCGTTCTCCGAGCCCCTGGCAGGCCTCGCGCACCACATCTCGCAACCATCGATGCGCCGCATCGTGGTGTGTGCGCTCGTGCCAGATCAGGGACCCTGTGGTTGCATCGATCGGAATCGGCGGCGTGTGCCGGGCGAGTGGCAGCCGCTCATGATCCAGCCCCAGCAGCAGCGCCGGAACCGTCGCGATCATGTCGCTTCTCGCCACCAACCAGGGAATCGGCAGCAACGAGGGCACCGCCAGGGCCGCACGGCGTGAGCGCGAAGCGGCGGCGAGCCTTCGATCGATCTCCGGGTCGACGCTGCCCGGTCCGGCAATGACGATGTGGCCGAGCTCGCAGAAGCGCTTCAGCGTGAGCCGTTTGCCGACCTCCGGGTGATCGCTTCGAACGATCGACACGTAGGGGGTCGTGAAGACCACCTCTGTGTGAATGCCCTCCGTCGGCTGCGGAGACACGGCCAGGGCGAGGTCGACGGTGCCAGTGGCCACCGCATCACTCGGTGAGCCCGCCGCCGCCGGGTGGATGTGCAGATCGACGCCGGGTGCCTCGCTCTTGAAGCGCTCTGCCAGCAGGGGAAGCAGCCCCACCTGCCCGGCATCCTCCAGGAGCAGACTGAAGCCCTGGGTGCTCTTGCCGGGATCGAAGGGCATCGGAGGCGCGAGCGAGGTCTCGAGCTGATCCAGGGCGCTGCGAACCGGAGCCGCCAACCCGGCCGCTCGCGGGGTCAGGGCCATTCCCCGCGGTGTACGCACCAGAACGGGGTCGTTCAGGAGCCGACGCAGTCTGCCCAGCGCATGGCTCGTCGCAGACTGCGACAATCCCACGCGCTTTGCCGCCAGGGTCACGCTGGATTCCCTCAGAAGGGCGTCGAGCACCACGAGCAGATTCAGATCGACTCCGGCCAGACTCATCCCCTATATGTACCCTCTGCATGGGAAGCATGTCAAACATGCACTTGGCAGATTCGTCGGAATGGGAGATCCTTGCCGCAATGAAGGATCCTACCACCTCGGGGCCTCCGGCTCCGCCATCCTGGCCATGCGCCTGCTCGCTGGATGCTTCAGCATCCAACGCCGCTCAACCGGTAGAAGAATAGCCATGACCCAGGAGAAGCGATCTGCACCCACGCGGATGACTCCCGACGAGATCGATGCCTTCCTCGACTCCCAGCGCACCCTGATCTTCGTGACGCTTCGCAAGGACGGCTCCCCCGTTGCGCACCCCTTGTGGTTCGCAAAGCTCGGAGACGCTCTCTACCTCAATACCCAGCGGAAGAGCCTGAAGAATCGCAACGTCTCGCACGATTCTCGTGTCTGCGCCGTCGTCGAGGATGGTGAAAGCTACTTCGAGCTGCGAGGCGTGCGGGTCGAAGGTCCCTGTGAGGAGGTGACCGATGCCGACGAGATCGCCCGGGCCCAGGCGGCACAGAGCGCAAAGGACGAGCGGATCGGGAGCGGAATGCGCGAGATGCCCGAGTGGTTCTCGGATAGCCGGCAGCAACGTCTCGGCAAGGGCGACCGCGTGGTCCTGCGGATCCCGATGGAGCGCGTCCACAGCTGGGACTTTTCCAAGGTTCGCGACCACTACGCGCGTCCGTCCGGCAAGGCAGCAGAGGAGCAGAGATCGTGAGCGACGACGTCTACATCATCGGTGCCAGCATGACCCCCTTCGGCCGCTTCCCGGAAGCCAGCATCGACGAACTCGGCGCCGACGCTGCAAATGCGGCTCTGGTCGATGCGGGCGTCACGATCCAGGACATCGGGGCCCTTCACTGCGGCAACGTCATGCAAGCCAACGCGATGCCGGGTCAGCGCATCTTGAACCGGATCGGCCAGACCGGAATCCCGGTGGTCAACTGCTCCAACGCCTGTGCGACCGGCGCCACCGCCCTGCGCGAGGCCTGGGTGTCGATCCGAGCAGGCCTTCACGATCTCGTGCTCGTCGTCGGAGTCGAGAAGATGAGCGGCGCCGGTCTGCTCAGTGGGGCAGCCGAGTCCGCAGGCATTTCTTCCGAAGGCATCCTCGGCTCGGAGACCATGCCCGTGCTCTTCTCCCTGCTCGGGCAGGAGCACACCCGGAAGCATGGCACCACCTTCGAGCAGTTCGCCCGCGTCTCCGAAAAGAACCACTTCCACTCGACGCTGAATCCCAAGTCGATGTACCGGAAGGAGACGCCCCTCGACACGGTGATGTCGGCGGAGATGATCGCGTACCCCAACACCAAGCTCATGTGCTCGGTCAATGTCGATGGCGCGGCGGCCGTGGTGCTCGCATCCGAGCCGATCGCGCGGAAGCTCGGGATGAGGCGCGCCGTCAGGATCCGGGCTTCCGTCCTGGCGAGTGACAGCTACTCGGATCACAACTCGGTTCTTCCCGACTTCAACTCGTGCACGCAGGCAGCCGCCAGGCAGGCATTCGAGATGGCTCAGCTGGGGCCCGGGGAGCTGGATCTCGTCGAGCTACACGACTGCTTCGCAACAGCCGAGCTCATCCACTACGAAAACCTCGGGCTATGCGGCCCCGGAGAAGCGGGGAAGCTGATCGATCAGCGAGACACGTACCTGGGCGGCCGGATCCCGGTAAACGTCTCGGGCGGCCTCCTCTCGAAGGGGCACCCGGCTGGAGCGACCGGCGTCGCAAATGTCTACGAAGTCACCACCCATTTGCGCGGTGAAGCGGGCGATCGGCAGGTCGACGGCGCTCGGATCGGAATGACTCACGTGGTCGGAGTGGGGATGTCCTGCTCGATACACCTGCTCGAAGGACCTTCGGCGTCGTAGCGACTCGCCAGGCTGGGCCGGATCATTCGTGAAGCTCGCTGCGAGGGCGGCAAGAGCGATCATGAATGACTCGGGCCAAGGAGAGAGAAATGGAACTGAACGACATGATCATGATCAGTGTGGACGACCACGTCTGCGAGCCTCCCGACATGTGGGAAAAGCACCTACCCGCAAAATGGAAGGACAAGGCCCCGAAGCTGATCAGCAAGGATGGTGCAGACTTCTGGCTATACGAAGGCAAGATGATGCCCAACATCGGCGTCAATGCCGTTGCCGGTCGAGCACCCGAAGAATACGGCATGGAGCCCAACGCGTTGAGCCAGATGCGTGCGGGTGCTTACGATATCGATGCGCGTATCGACGACATGAATGTTTGCGGCATGCTGGGTTCCATCTGCTTCGCCTCGGTTCCCGGCTTCGTCGGCCAGCTGTACAACGCCCCCAGAGACAAGGAGCAGGCTCTCGCCATGCTCATGGCCTACAACGACTGGCACATCGAAGAATGGTGCGGGAAGTATCCGGGACGCTTCATCCCCTTGTCCTTGCCCGTCATGTGGGACGCCAAGCTGGGGGCAGAGGAGATTCGCCGCTGCGCGAGGAAGGGCTGTCACGCAGTCAGCCTGCCGGACAACCCGATTGCGCTCGGATACAAGAGCTTCCACGACCCCTTCTGGGAGCCGGTCTGGCAGGCCTGCCATGAAGAAAACGTCACGATCTGCCTGCACATCGGCTCGGGCACCCAGGTCAATCTGCAGGACACGAGTGGCCCGGCCGAGATCCTGATCTCCAGTCTGCCCATCACGCTCTACAACGTGGCTACCGAGCTGGTCTTCGCCGAGTTCATTCGCAAGTACGACAATCTCAAGTTCTGCCTGATCGAAGGCGGCGCGGGCTGGATTCCATACTTCCTCGAACGCGTCGACTATACGTACCAACATCACCATCGATGGACGAAGCTGGACCTGGGCAAGGGCCGCCTGCCCAGCGATATCTTCAGGGAGCACATCTTGTCCTGCTTCATCGACGACAAGGCAGGAGTTCGAAACCGTGACCTGATCGGCATCGATAACCTGGCCTGGGAAGCCGACTACCCGCACTCCGACACCACCTGGCCCCATACCGCCGAGAAGCTCTGGGAGTCCTTTCAGGGCGAAAACCTGACGGATGAAGAGATCGACAAGATCTCGTACAAGAATGCCATGAGGTGGTTCAATTACGACCCCTTCAAGCACATCCCCAAGGAGCAAGCCAGCGTCGGCGCTCTGCGCGCACAGGCCGAGCACGTCGATGTGAGCGTCGTGTCCCACAATGGCGGCAAGCCGCCCTCGGATTACGCGAAAGGCTACGCGACGATCCAGGACATCGTCATCCAGATGGCCTCGGCCCTGGCCAGCGTTCAAGTGAAGAACGAAGGGGGCAAACCATGAAATTCGGACTCTTCATCAGCCACCCCTGCCCTCGTCCTTGGGACGACAACTCGGACCGACTCGTACTGGAGCAGGCTCTCGAGCAGGTCGAGCTGGCAGACCGGCTCGGGATCGATTACGCGTGGCAGGTCGAGCATCACTTCCTCGAAGAGTACAGCCACGCGGCCGCACCGGAGATGTTCCTGGCAGCGGCCGCCATGCGCACGAAGAACATCCGCCTGGCCCACGGCATCGTGCACTGCCTGCCGAGCATCAACCATCCGGCGCGCATCGCCGAGAGAATCGCCACCCTCGACATCCTATCCAATGGTCGCGCCGAGTTCGGTACCGGCGAAGGATCATCGGAGGCCGAGCTCGGCGGGTTCATGATCAATGCCAAGGAAAAGCGTGAGATGTGGGAAGAGACGGTGCGGGTGGCAACGCGCTGCATGACCGAGGCGCCCTTCACGGGACACAAGGGCAAGTACGTCACCATGCCGCCGCGCAACGTGGTACCCAAGCCCCTGCAGAAGTCGCATCCCCCCCTGTGGGTCGCCTGCTCCCGGCGTGAGACGATCCATATGGCCGCGCAAAATGGCATGGGGGCGCTGGCCTTCTCGTTCTTCGATCCCGAGGAAGCCCGACATTGGGTCGAGGATTACTACACGACCCTCGAGAATGAGGGCGTGCCCATGGGTGATGAAGTCAATCCGAATCTCGCCGCCGTGACGACCTTCTTCTGCCACAAGGACGAGAAGGAGGCTGTCAAGCGAGGCGCCGAGGGTGTCAACTTCATCGGCTATTCGCTGGGCCACTACTATGTATTCGGAAAGCACAGGCCCAACGAGACCGACGTCTGGCAGAATTATCTCGATCTGCGCGCAGAGAAGGGATACGACCCGGAGGCGATCCAGATCGCCGAGAACAACGAGAGCACGCTGGGTGCCAAAGCCGTCGAGGAGGGCGTGAGCGGCCTGCGGGGTGCCATGGGGACACCGAACCAGGTTCGTGACTACATGCTTCGCTACGAAGAGGCCGGTGTCGACCAGGTGATCCTGGCCACGACGGCGGGAAAGAACAAACACGAACACATCATGGAGAGCCTGGAGCTCTTTGCTAGAGAAGTCATGCCCGAGTTCAAGGAACGCGACATAGAAGCTTCGGCGAAGAAGGCGGAGCGCATGAAGCCCATCATCGCCAAGGTCAAGGCGCGCAAGCCTGCATCCGACCACCCGCCCCTACCGGAGGGCTACGAGATCGTTGCCACACCGCGTGCGATTGCCGAGGGCAAGAACTCTGCCGATTTCAATAAATGGCTTGATGACTACGCAGAAGATCTCGCCCACGGCGAGGATGTCAGCAAGCGCCTCGCCAATCCCTCGATCGATGGTGGTGGCGCGGGCTGAGCGCGGCGGGATCACGATCGGGGCCGCCGAAGGGCCGCAGCACCTCAGCCTCACGCCCTTCAACTCGAAGCCGTCGCGTCGCAGCCCGGGGGCGAGAGCCACGCAGATCGGCCGGTCGGGGGGGGCCTGCCCGGCTGGTGAAAAGTTGGAGCGCGAGACGAGATTCGAACTCGCGACCCCGAGCTTGGGAAGCTCGTGCTCTACCAACTGAGCTACTCGCGCGCCGCCCGCGATCTTGGCACCCCGGGGCTCGGCCTGCAAGGGTCTGCCCCTTGCAAATCGACAGGGTCTGCCGCGGCAGGCACCTGATTGTCCGGACCGATCCCGTCGGCGCGCTCCAACGCATCCTGGCAGCCCATTGACGAGCCCCGACCGGGCCAGGTGCGGTCATTCGGCCCGAGGCGAGGTGGCCGAAGGCCTCCAATGGTGAGAGCCGGCTCTGTCGGCCGTCGAGGCGCGGAAACGACGCCGTAGATCACCCCGCGCCAAGCTGTCGCGGTCCACGTTGACCGGGAAGCCCAGCTCCGCTGGGACCTCAGCGCAGAGATCGAGCCGAAGAGCCGCGCATGACGACCGAAGGGTTCTTCAACGGGCTAGCCCTCCTCGTCCAGCAGCTCCCTCAAAACCGTCAACAGGCCCTCCTCGCTCGAGGGCTTCTCGAGGAAGCGACTGCCCGGGAACTCGACCAGATCCGCCGAGTAGCCGGA
>CBDUYG010000204.1:0-6396 GCA_965371385.1 uncultured Myxococcales bacterium
TACCAGCCGCCCGAGATGCCTCCGGTGGTGAACGCGAGCCAACGGAAGAGGGGCAACGAAGGCATGGACCACGACCTGAACGACGCCTCGAATGAACTGCGGTATGAACCACTGAATGAACCACTGAACGAACTGCGGAAAGAACTGCAGAATGAACCAACGAACGAAAGGTCGAACTCGTGAAGCTCTTCATGTTTCCAATCGCTCCGAGCCCGACCAAGGTACGTCTCTACCTCGCAGAGAAGGCGCTTGCGGGCCGTGAGATCGAGGTCGAGCAGCTGATGGTGAATATCGCGGCCGGCGAGCAGAAGAAGCCCGAGCACCTGGTTCGAAACATCCAGGGCAAGCTACCGGTGCTCGAGCTCGATGATGGGAGCTTCCTCACGGAGTCCCTGGCGATCATCGAGTATTTCGAGGAGCTCTTTCCCGAGCCGCCCATGATCGGTCGGGAGCCCGCCGAACGCGCCCGCATGCGCGAGCTGGAGCGGTTCATCGACCTCGGCGGACTCATCGCCATCGCCCGGGTTGTGCATGCGACCAACTCGCCCTTGAAGCTCCCTCCGATGCCCGAGGTTGCGGAGCAGTCTCGCGAGGTCGCGCATGCCACCTTCGCGATTCTCGAGGCTCGGCTCGATGATGGCCGCCCTTTCCTCGCCGGCGAGCGGCCGATGATCGCCGACTGCACCCTCGCGGCCGGCCTGCAGTTCGCGCGCTTTCGCGAGATCGACTTCGGACTCGAATCCGATTACCCGAACCTCAACGCCTGGGACCGCCTGTTCCGAGAACGCGAGAGCGCAAAGTCGGTGCTCCTCGTCTAGCGGCCGGATCCGAGGATCGGATCGGGCGATGCGGCAAGGGGAATCCGCAGGATTCCCGAGCGCGGTACGGTGGCAGGGTCTCGGGTAGTCTCAGGCAGGGATCGATCCCTGGGAGATTGGAGTAACGATGGCTCGACGGATCATGGTGATTTCTCTCGCATGCTCGATTTCGATCGCGCTGGGGTGCGAGCAGGTCGACGCCACGCGCGATTTCAACCACGGAATCAAGTTCTACGAGGCGAAGAGCTATGCAGCTTCCGTAGAGTTCTTCGAGCGCGCGGCCGGAGGACTCGATGACCCCGCAATCTCCTACAACCTGGCCCTCGCGCACCTCGCCCAGCTGAGGTCGAGGGATCCCGGGGCCGCAGGGGAGCTGCTGCCGACTGCAGGCGTGCCCGCCCTCGAGGCGGTGAGAACGGCGATCCAGCATCCCGAGATGGACGAGGAGCGGCTCGTCGAGCTTCACTACATCGAGGCGAGGATGCATCAGGTCGCAGGCGATTCCGCCTCCGAGCGGGCGGCCCTCGAACGATCCCTTGCCCTCGATCCGGGCTATCGGCCCGCGCTGCGGGAGCTGGTCGAGTTGGATGAACGCGAAGCCGTGCCGACCCTGCGCGAGCGCGTGAGGCTCGATGAGAGGATGCCCTCGCCACTCGTCCGTCTCGTCGTCGCCCTGGCGGCGGGGGGAGAGCCTCAGCTCGTCGAGGCCCTCGCACCCTGAGATGGATCGAAGGCTCGGATCCTCGATCAATCCTGCCGGGGGAGCGTCGTCGAATCAGCGATATAGAAACGCGTCCGGCGTTTCCCGGGGCTTGCGCCACCTCGGAAAGGCCGCGATCCCCATGTTGCTGAGGCTGCCCTGCACGACGATGTCGAAGGGCAGGATCGAATCGCGTCCCCGCACCATACCGTAGCGTTCGCGCATGCTCTTGTAGACGTACGTCGACTGCGCGGTAGCGCGTCGATCCGGCCGCTCGGAGACGCCGAGTCGGGCGCGTTCGAAGTAGTGATCCCGGCGCGGGTCGGGACGGACCTCGTCGCCGTCATCGATACGCATGTTGTGGCGCGTTGCCCAATCGAGCTCGGCAACGACCCTTGCAAGCCGCTCCTCGGAGATCTTTCGCCGCTTCTCGATCGGTGGATCGTTCTCCTTGCCGCTCGTGTTCACGAATGCGAATTCGAGGGTGCGCCCGCCGAGAAAGGTTACGCCGCGCGGGTGAAGCTCGGCGTTGCGATTCTCGTCGTCGAGCAGCTCGGGACGAATTCCGAGCGCGTCGGGCCCGGCGATTTCGGGATTCTCCTGCAGGAAGCCCTTCGTGAGGCGGATCCTCTGCTCCGTCGCGTTGAGGAGCAGCTCGCGTACCTTCACGCCTGCAACGTGGCCCGCCATCGACTCGGGGAACTCCTGGGCGGTGTTGCGCAAGATCGAGCTGCGCCGGTCGCGTGTCCGCGTGCTGGCGGCCGCCGCAATCTGCTGCTCGGCCGACTTCTCGACGAACCGGGTGCGATCCTTCACTCCGACATCGGGCAGCAAGTCGGCCATGCGCAGGGCCGCGTTCCAGTTCTTGTGCTTCTCCTCGTACTTGAGTAGCCAGCTCGCGACTTCCCGCATGCGCTCGCCATCGGGCCGCCGCTCGAGGTAGCGATACGCCGCAGAGGCGGTCACCTTCTGGAAGTCCGGTGCCTTTGCACCTGAGCCGCCGGTTGCTCCGACGATCAGACGGAGCGGTGCGGTGGCGAGCGTCTGGGCGGCGGCTGGAAGGTCGAGGAGCCAGGCCGCCGGCCTCCAGAGCCTTCGATACCGGGGCCCATAATAGTAGTTGGACAGGAGGTACCAGCGCACGGTCTGCGCGGTCTGATGGCTGCGCGTCGCGACGAAGCTCCCGTATGGGTTCTGCATCGGGTCGTTGAGCAGCGTCCAGGCGTGGCGTGCCATCGTCGAGTCCTCCGGACCCTGGGATGCGATGCGGGCGAGCAACTGCCAGCTCGAGTTCTCATGTCCGTCCTCGTACTGCTCCATCGCCAACACGAAACGCGCCGTATCCTCGAGCTCGGCGTCGGAAGTGCTCTGGAGCAGGTTCCTTACCTCGCGGCGGAGCTTCCCATCCGGGACGAGGAGTGCGATCGCAAGTGCCTCGTGCTCCGGGTCGCTGAAGCGATCGGGTGACGCCACGACGCCCTGGCTGCGCAAGCGCAGCTCTCGCTCTGCGTGCAGGGCCTCGACCGCATCGGCGTGGACCCTCGCAGCCCTCTTGTTGTTGGGATTCCGCAGTCGGGCGCGCGACGAGAGATCGATCGCATAGCGGATCTTGCCAATCCCCAGCGCCTTGTCGGCCTCGTGAGCCATGCGTCTCGATTCGACCCTGTCGAACTTGCGCTGGGCCTTCGCGACCTGGGACTTCACCTTCGGAGCTTTGGGTGAATCCGGATTGCGCATCAGATAGTTCTTGCGATGGGCGAGCGCCTGACGAAGCTGCACCGGGAAGGGGTCGCGCTCGTTGATCTGCGCGAGATAGTGGGCCACCGCGCTTGCGATGTAGTAGGGGGTCAGGCTGCCCCCGGTCAATACCGAACGGCCGAGGGGCTCCGCGATCGCGTTGTAGGTGTCGGCCCAGAGCGACTCCCAGACGTCCAATACCCGCCGCCGGGCCAGCTTGAGGGAGTCGTCGTTGACGCACTCCTTCAGGCGTTGTCTGAGGCGGGGATTGAGCTTCCACTTTCGCTTGAGCTTTCTGCATCCGGTTCGATAGTCATCGGGATCGTCGACGGTGGTGTTCGCGAGGTCGGTGCTGAGAGCCAGCCGATTCTTTGCGGTCCTGGCCTGGTCACCATCTCCTTCCGCGATCTCTTCGAGATCGTCGAGCTCTTCTTCGACCTCTTCATGCTGATCCAGCAGGGCGGCACGAATCAAGTCGCGCGAGGCATAGTCGGCCTCGCTCGGCTGAACCGCGGCTCGCCGGGCGAGGGGAAGGAGGAACTCGTCGCCCGGTAGCTGGGCGCGGCGCGAGAGGCAGCCAAGAGAGAGCGTGCAGACGAGCAGGCAGACCAGGAGTCGAGCCCACCGGAGCCCGGCTACGATCTCGACCATGCACGCGACGTTGCCTCGACTATTGGGCGAAGCGATCACTGTCTACTCGCAGGGTGAAGGCCAGGAAGGCCTCGAGCTGTCGACCGGCTTCGAGCTTCTCGGTCGTTCCGTCCTGGACTGCGACCGAGCGATAGAGCTCGGCGGCGGCGTCGACCAGCTCCTGAAAGCGCGGCGGATCGAAGTAGAGACTCTCGGGCGGGATCGCCTCGACGTATTCGCGCGCCAGATCCGCGTAGAGGTCCGCGAGCTTGAGTACGTGCCGACGCTGATTCTGGCTCGAGGCGTGACGGCTCACGACGCTCTGAAGCTCGGAGATCGCGCGCAGGGAGCCGCTGGGGATCGCACTGCGCATGTGGACGAAGTAGAGAGCCCGCACCATGTCGGCGCGCTCGATCTCCTGACGAATCACGTAGCGATAGTGGGAATCGAGCCGGTGCTGCTCGTCGAGGCTGGAGGAGATCGCGACCAGCTCCGCAATGCGGGCGTCGAGCTCGGCGCCGATCAGGTGGTAGTTGGTGCTGAGCCCGTCCCCTGGACGAGTCGGATCTTCGAAATCGAGTCCGATCCGAGTCGCATCGGCGATGGCCTCGCACACGCTCGCGCTGCGCAGGGCCTCCTCCCGCAGTGCGCCGTCCTTGCGCGCTGCCTGGTGGTAGAGCTTCGCCGCCAGGTCGTAAGCCCGGAGCCGCTCGAGGGAGCGGGCCTTCGAGAACGACACGACCGAATCCATATAGCCGCTCCTCAGGGCATCGGAGTGGATCTGTTCGATGTTCTCGAGCCGAATCAGGGAGGAGCGGTAGATGTTGCGGCCGGTAAAGTCGTGGCCCGGCGGGAAACGATAGGTGTCGTCCGGGATGTGGCGTCGCAGAATCGCCACGACCTCGGTGACGCTCTCGACGGGATCGTAGATCGCCTTTCGCTTCTTCTCGGACATGGTCGAGCAGGCGCTCGTCATGATCCCGGCCACGAGCACGAGCACAAAGGCGAGCCTCAGCGCCGATCTCGAGCGGGGTGAGCCGGGGAGCGGGCTGGGAAACGAGCGCTGTCGAGCTGTGATGTGCATCAGACATGAACCGAAGGGAGCTCAGCCGTCGCCGCGGGGCCGTCGAGAGGCCGCTCTTGCGGGCTTGGAAGTCCTGGGGGCTCGGTTGGCGGATTTTCCGGCGGCCCCTGCAGCGCTGCGAACCCGGGTCCCGGGCTTCGCGGAGCCGGGGCTTCGGGTCTGGACCAGCAGGTTGAGCATCTTCTCGGTCGCGAAGACGGCGGAGTTCATCTGATCTGAGTCGACACCGCTGGTCGAGAAGGTGTTCGGATCGGCGCGCCCACGACCCGAAGTGGGCGCCCAGGAAATGGTGGTCTCCACCAGGGCGCCCGTCTTGCCTCCTGGTGGGATTCGGACCCGGAAGTCGTCCAGCCGGGGGACCTCGATATCGAAGCTCTTCACGGCCTTCTTGACGGCGTTCATGAAGGCGTCGTAGCCGCCGTCACCGGTGGCCGTGGTCTTCTCGACTCGCCCCTGAAAACTCACTGCAACGTCCGCCTCGGGGGGCTCGCCCGAGGCGGAGATCGTCCGGAAGCTCTCGATCCTCACGAGCTGCTCGCTCGGGGTCTTGAGAACGTCATTGATGATGTAGGGGAGATCCGCCGGCGTGACGATGTGTTTGCGATCCCCGAGCTCGATGATGCGCTGGAGCACGATGTCGCGATTCTCGTTGCTGAGCTCGATCCCCATGCCGGCCAGATTGTGATCCAGGGAGGCCTTGCCCGAGAGCTTGCCGAGAGCATAGCTGCGGGCCCGGCCGAAGCGCCCCGGCGCCAGCCGGCTGCCGTAGAGGTTCCCCTTCGCGTCCCCATCCGCGTGGATGCCCGCCGTCTGGGTGAAGACATCGCGTCCAACGATCGGGGTGTTGCCCGCGACTTCCTTGCCGCTGAAGGTCGCGACCAGCTGCGAAATCGTCGCCAGCTTGGATTCCACGATGTTGGTCCGCATGTCGGTGTGGTCGTGAATCGCTGCCACCACCTCGGCCAGGCTGGTATTGCCCGATCGCTCCCCCATGCCATTGACGCTCGTGTGCACGCCCCTCACTCCGGAGCGCGCGGCCATCAAGCAGTTGGCGATCGCGAGCCCATAGTCGTTGTGCGCGTGAAATTCGAAATCCACCTCGGGCCAGGTCGCCACCATGAGATCGATCGTGCGCCGAACGTCCGAAGGGGAGAGGATGCCCAGGGTGTCGGGCAGGTAGACCCGGGCGATGCGTAGCTCACGCAGTAGCTGGACGAGAGAGAAGACATAGTCGAAGGACTCGCGGACCCCGTTCGACCAGTCCTCCAGGTAGACGTTGACGGTGAGGCGCTTGCGTCGCGCGTAGCGGATCGTCTTCTCGATCTGGGCCCGATGTTCGGCGGGCTCCATTCGGAGCTGGCCGCGGCAGTGCCGCTCGGAGCCCTTGGTGAGGAGGTTGAGGACCTTGCCCCCGGCGCTCGCGATCC
>CBDUYG010000205.1:0-6376 GCA_965371385.1 uncultured Myxococcales bacterium
CTCCGACATTGGAGCAGGATTCCGGTCTCACACGAATCGGAATCGGCCCGGGCGATCCAGCGGGGCGACCGTGACGGCCTGAGGCTCCACGCGTGCTGGAGTCCGGGTATCTGCCTTCCTCACCTCAAGAAACGGTATCCCGCGCCGATATCCAATAGCGATCCGCAAACGCGCAACTTGCGCCCGGGGGAGGCCTGTGCAGCGCATCCTGATCGTTGAAGATTCGGCAACCATGCGGTCGTTGCTCGCGAGTACGCTCGAGGAGCTCGACATTCCGGTGAAGGTGACCGAGGCCGAGAGTGGTTTCGAAGCCCTTCGCTTCCTGCCGCGCGAGGAGTTCGACCTCGTCGTGACGGATATCAACATGCCGGACATCAACGGTCTCGAGCTTGTTTCGTTCGTCAAGAGCAACGAGAAGTATCGCTCGATTCCGCTCATCATCGTGTCTACCGAGAGCTCCGATCGCGATCGCGACAAGGGCCT
Source organism: uncultured Myxococcales bacterium (assembly GCA_965371385.1). Classification (GTDB taxonomy): domain Bacteria; phylum Myxococcota_A; class UBA9160; order UBA9160; family UBA4427; genus CBDUYG01. The sequence goes on from CBDUYG010000205.1 coordinate 484, forward strand.
CGAACTCGGTGCTGACGCCTACATGGTGAAGCCCTTCGAGCCCGAGGAGCTCCGACAGATCGCGCGTGATCTGCTCGAGCGGTCCAGGCAGGAGCGATAGGACAGCCCGTGGCTGCAAGGAAATCACGTAAAAAGGCATCGCGTCGCAAGGCCGATCGCGAGTTCGTGGGCGAGGCTGAGGAGATCCTCGAGCGCATGCGCGAGGATCTGGCGAATCTGCACGACCAGCGCTCGGATGGCGGCGAGGTCGAGCCCGACCTGGTGAATGGCGTATTCCGCTCGGCCCATTCCCTCAAGGGTCTGGCGGGGATGTTCGGTCTCGACGGCATCGGAGATCTGGCGCATCACCTGGAGGACATCCTCGATGGACTACGCCTCGGGCGATTGTCCTTCGACAACCCAGCCGTGGAGCTGCTCGATGAAGTGGTGTCGCTCTTCAGTGTCCTCCTGCAGCAGGTCGGGGATGCCAGCGTCGAGGAGAAATCCGCCCAGAGTGTCGCCGAGCTGATCCAGAGAATCGAAGAATCGCTCCGTCACGAGGAGCCCGAGGTGGACGATCTCGGCTCGCTCGACATCGACGACTCGCTGCTGCGGGCTCTTACCGAGTACGAAGAGCATCGCTTGCGCGAGAGCATCCGGCGCGGTCGCAGCCTCGCCCTGGTCGACTCGACCTTCGAGATCGTTGCCTTCGAAGAAGGGCTGGCCGAGCTGGCGGGCGCGATTCGAGAGGTGGGCGAGGTTCTCTCCACCTTGCCCTCACCGGGCGCGGCGCCCGAATCCCAGATCCGATTCGCTCTCCTCGTCGCTTGCGATATCTCGGCGCAGGAGCTCGAGGCCCGGCTCGATTTTCCGGATACCCATGTACGATCCGTGAGGGTGGGGAGCACGGCTCCGGCCCGGGGACCCCAGGCCGCATCGCCGGCCGGCGAAGGGTCTTCCAGCAGCGGGATCGCAGACTCCGCATCGCCGGAGACCGGCGCGGCCCGCTCGGCCGGCGCCGGCGTTGAACTCGAGTCCCTGAAGTCGATCAGCGAGACCGTGCGGGTGGATATCCGCAAGCTCGATGAGCTGATGAATCTGGTCGGCGAGCTGGTGATCCAGCGCAGCGCCATCGCCCGCATCGCCCAGAAGCTGGCGGAGGACGCAGCCACCGTGCGCGTGGCGGCCGACCTCTCGAAAGCCCACAAGGCCCTCGACCGCAAGCTCAAGGAGCTGCAGAGCAGCGTGCTCGACGTGCGCATGGTCCCCCTGCGCCAGGTCTTCGAGAAGCTTTCACGCGTAGTCCGGCGTCTGCGACGCGACCACGACAAGGAAATCGAGCTCAGCTTTTCGGGCTCGGATACAGAGCTCGACAAGTTGATCGTCGAGCAGCTCGTGGACCCGCTGATGCACGTCGTGCGCAACGCCTTCGACCACGCGATCGAATCGCCGGACGAGCGCCGTGAAGCGGGCAAGCCGGGTGCCGGAAAGATCCACATCGACGCCCATCAACGCGGCAACCACGTGGTGATCCAGGTGACCGACGATGGTCGCGGGATGGACCCCGCAGCAATCCGAGCATCGGCCGAGGCCAGGGGTCTGGTCGATCCCGATCAGGTGATGACTACCAAGGAGTGCATCGACCTCATCTTCATCCCCGGCTTTTCAACCCGTGAGCGCGTCAGCGGAACCAGCGGTCGCGGGGTCGGCATGGACGTGGTACGGAACAATCTGAGCGAGCTCGGAGGGATCGTCGACATTGGCTCGGCCCCCGGTCGCGGCACCCGTATCACCATGACCCTGCCCATCACCCTGGCGATCATCCGGGCCTTGATTGTCGGAGTTGGACGCCAACGCTTCGCCATTCCCCTGACCTCGGTACTCGAAACCCTGCTGGTCGGGAACGACGAGATCCAGCGCAGCGAGGGACGCGAGATACTGAACCTGCGCGGCGACCCCTTGACCCTGCGTCGGCTCTCCCAGGAGTTCGGGCTCGAAGCCTCGGGTGAAGCGCGGCAATACGCCGTCGTGCTCGGACTCGGCGAGCTCCGCATGGGACTGCTGGTCGATCGGCTCGACGGTCAACAGGATACCGTCATCAAGGCGATTCAAGGGCCGGTCGCCCAGGTGCGAGGTATCGCGGGTGCGACCGAGATGGGTGATCGGGGAGCCGTGCTGGTGCTCGATGTCGCTTCGATCGTCGAGGACGCCGTGCGCCGGAGGGACGCGGCATGAGCACTTCGACTCCGGAGATCGATCGGCGCGGAAACGGCCGGGACTGGATCACCCTGGCCCGGACCGCCGCCGGTCGCAACCAGGAAACGGGCGAGCAGGAGATGCCGCGCGAGCTCCTGGCCTTCGAACTCGCAGGATCGCCCTACGCGATCCCGGTGGAGCGAGTCCGTGAGATCGTGAAGATGCGCGAGGTGACACCGATGCCCCGGGTTCCGAGCTCGGTGCTGGGCGTGGTGGCTCTGCGAGGAGAAATCGTACAGGTCATCGACCTTCGCATGCAACTCGATCTCGAGACCGCCGAGACGACGCGCCGGAGTCGGGTGATCGTCTTGCACGGCGACGACAAGAAGGTGACGGGTGTGCTCGTCGATGCCGTGCAGGAGGTGCTGCGGGTTCCCGAGGATCAGATCAGCGCGTCGTCCTCCGCCGAGATTGGCGCCGTGAGCGAGCTGTGCGCCCGAGGTGAGGAGTTCGTCTCGATCATCGACATGGATCGCGCATTGGAATTCGATGCAGACTGAAGCGACAGCCGGCCAGGGGATGGCCGAGGAGATCAGCCTTGCGTGCTTCGATGCGCGCGGTGGCCACTATGCCGTCGACGTGACCCTGGTGCGCGAGATCGTTCGGAGCCGGGAGATCACGCCGCTCCCCAACGCGCCGGATCTGATCGAAGGCGTCGTCGAGCTGCGCGGCGGTATCGTCCCCGTCCTCGATCTGAATCGCATTCTCGGAGGAGATCGCGCCCTGGTCACGTCGAGCTCCCGCATCGTCGTGCTCGAGTGCGACGGCCTCCTGTTCGGCATGGGTGTCGACGCCGCGACCGATGTGCTCTCGCTGGATCCCGCGCTCCTCGAAGCGGTCCCGGAGCTCGCGACCCAGGCGGGCTACGACACCGTGCAAGCCGTCGTGCGGCGCCCCGGAGCGCCGCCCGTCATGGTGCTCGCGCTCGAGACCATTCTCGAGAACGTATATCGCTCCGCCCGGGCGAAGCCGGGAGAAGTCTGATGGACGAGACGACGCTTCCCAGCGGCAGTCAGCTTCGCAGCCGCATCTCGATGATCGGATTCGGGGTCTGGATGGCGTCCGTCGCGGTGGTGTTCGTGTATATCCACACGCTGCTCGAGCTCGACTCCGAGGACTGGGTCCGCTTCATCTGGGCCTTCGTTCCCGCCGCCGTGCTCACGGGCAGTGGCGCCGGGATCTGGCTGCTCGAGGCAATGAAGGCGATCACGCGCTGGCTGGATTCACGAGATGCTGGAACCCAGACCAGGGAAGAGGTCCTTGGCGCCTTCGAATCCGTGATCTCCCTGCCTTCCGGCTATCAGCGAGTCGCGGGCCTCGGCGGGGTCGTCGCGGCCGTCGTCGCTCCCATTGTCATGACGTTCCTCGACGGGCCGGGATGGAGACTCGGATACCAGAGCGTCGTAATTCTGGTGGCCGGCCTGTCCGGAGCCCTGGTGTCGTCGGCCTGCCTGCAATGGACCGTCAAGCGTGCGCTCGAAGACGTCCGGGTCGAAATCGCGACCCTGATCGAGGATCCCGAGGAGAGGCGCCAGCGGATTCGTCCCATCTCGATCTCGCGCAAGATGTCGATCTCCGTGGTGGGCACGCTCACCGCCCTGCTCGTCTTCACGCTCAGCCTCGCCTACTCACGTGCGGGAGCCGCGGTCGACGAGCTGGCGATCCAGTGGCAGATCCGGGTGCTGGGTGCCCTGGCGGCCGAGGTCGAGGAAGGGCGGCCGGTCGAGGATGCGATTCTCTCCCTGACCTCCCAGAACGAGCTTCTTCCCTATCCGATCGAGTTCGAGATTCTCCACCCGGGCGGGGCGGGTGAGCTCGACGGCGAGGATGGTGACGTTCGCCGGCACATCCTCGGCCGCATCCACGAGGGCGAGGACAGGGGATCCCGGGCGAAGCTCCAGCAGTCCGCGACCTGGGCCTGGCATCAGCTGGGCGACGGCAGCATCCTCACTCTCCGCGTCCCACGCTCCGCGTTGCGCTCGGGTTTTGACGGCCTCGCCCGGCTCCTGGTTGGCGTACTGCTGGCGTCCATGGGCGTTGCATGGCTCCTCTCGGCGCTGATTTCGGGAGACGTGCGGCGCGCGACCGAGGCCCTGCGCGTGGCGGCGGAACGCATGGCCCGGGGTGACCTTCGCCGCGGTCGCATCTTCGAGTCCGAGGATGAGCTCGGCGATCTCTGGCGATCCTTCGAAGGCATGGGTGGCGCTCTGCGAACGAGCGTCGAGAGCCTCGCGCTGGCGGCCGATCGAGTAGACGCGACCGTCGGGGAGATCACGTCGGTGGCGCACGGAGTCGCCGGGGCCAGCGCGGATCAGGTGCGGCGCATCGAGCAGGCCAGCGAGTTGATGGTGGAGATCAACAATCAAGTAATGGAAGTATCCAACTCGGCCGAGGCGCTGAACGTCTCGGTCGAGGAGTCGAGCAGCTCGATCCTCGAGCTCGGCGCCGCCGGCGACGAGTTGAACGAGACGGCCTCCATTCTCGGCTCGAAGGTGGATGACGTTTCGAGCTCCATCGAGGAGATGGTGCGTAGCGTGTCGCAGGTGAGCTCGAGCAGCGACGGGCTCTCGGAGGCCGCGGCCGAAACCTCGGCCAGCATGGAGGAGATGGCGAGTGCGATGCGCGCAGTCGATACCACCGCCGAAGTGACGGCCAATCTCTCGCGCGACGTGGTCGGAAGTGCCGAGCTGGGGCAGGAGCACGTCTCCCAGACCATCACCGGCATGCAGGCCATCAGTGACGCGACGGCTACCGCCGAGCAGGTGATTCGTGGGCTGGGAGCGGGTGCGAAGGAGATCGGCGCCATTCTCGACGTGATCGACGATGTCGCGGACGAGACCAACCTGCTTGCCCTCAACGCGGCCATCATCGCCGCCCAGGCGGGGGAACACGGCAAGGCCTTCTCGGTGGTCGCAGACGAAATCAAGGAGCTGGCCGATCGCGTGCTCTCCAGCACGAAGGAGATCGGTGGCCTGATTCGAAACGTGCAGGCGGAGAGCGAGAACGCCATCGCTGCCATCGAAGAGGGGAGCCGCAGTGTCGCGAGCGGCGTCGATCTCTCCGCCCAGGCCGGGCTCTCGCTGGAAGAGATCACCCGCTCGTCGCGCGAGAGCGGTCGGCACATCGGCGAGATCGTGTCGGCGGTTCGCGAGCAGACGAAGGCGGCGTCTCACGTCGTTTCGCTGATGGACAAGGTGCGGGACGGCGTCGAGCAGATCGGCGTCGCCAGCGCGGAGCAGAATCGCGGAAACGAGGTGGTCTTCCGCTCGTCGGTGACGATGCGCGAGGTCGCTCAGCAGGTGCGTCGCACGACGGAAGAGCAGTCGCGCGGTTTCGGGCGTATTCGGGAGAGCGTGGAAGGCGTGAGAGAGGCGGTCGAGAACATCAACGGCTCCCTGCGGGAGCAGTCGAGTGCCTGCAGCCAGGTCGTCGAGTTTCTCGAACAGGTTTCGGAGAGGACGCGTTCCAACGAGTCGGCGGCCCACTCGATGGGTGACTCGATTCGTGCATTGGGTGCCCACGCCGAAGCCCTGCGCGACGATGTAGCGAAATTCAGAATGTGATCAGGTCGGTTCGGCACGTGCCATCAATGGCCGGCCGCGAAAACAGTTGGTGTATCGGGAAAGGAGTGGAGAATGATTGCGGCGTGTCCCAAGTG
>CBDUYG010000206.1:0-6372 GCA_965371385.1 uncultured Myxococcales bacterium
CGCCCGCCAGGGCGAGCGAGAGAGCGAGTATCGGGAATAGATACGATGTCGAGCGGGAATGCATGGCCTGGCTCCTGTGGTCCGCGCTTTTGGGATTGGGGGTTTAGCAGGCTCCGCAGCGAACCTCACCCCCGTCGGGTAGCGAGCCGCGGTCGGAGCGCAGGAGCCGAGCAAGGATCCGGCAGGGCGCAGCCGGGTTCTCTCGTCCGGGCACGTCCTCTGCCGACCTCTCCGGCCGATCGGGGCCACGGGGCAAGCCCGACGGGGGCGACATGAGCAGTGTGACGCAGGCCCGTGCTCGCGCAGCTTCCCGCGCTCGAACCGGAGTGGGTCTCGCGACGAGGAACGTGGTACCTAGAGTCGATGGCCAGGAGCGACCTCAGAGCCCCGCGCGGCACCCGTGACTTCTACCCGGAAGATTTTCGTCTGCGCGACTGGCTCTTCGCGCACTTTCGAGAGGTCGCCCAGCGCTTCGCCTTCGAGGAGGTCGACGCGCCGATGCTCGAGCACGCCGAGCTCTTCATGCGCAAGGCGGGCGAGGAGATCGTCGGCCAGCTCTATCACTTCGAGCTTCACGACCGGCACCTGGCCCTGCGTCCGGAGATGACTCCCTCCATCGCCCGCATGGTGATCGCCCGCGCGGGAGCGCTGCGCTTTCCCCTGCGCTGGTTCACCGTCACCCAGAACTGGCGCTACGAACGCATGACCCGGGGCCGTAAGCGCGAACACTTCCAGTGGAACATGGATATCTACGGCGAGCCTGGCGTCTCGGCCGAAGCCGAGCTGATCGCGGCCATCTTCGAGCTCTCGGACGCGGTCGGTCTCGCCAGGGGCGACATGAAGGTGCGGATCAACAGCCGCTCCCTGCTCGAAGAGACCCTGCGGCACGGCGTATTGCGCGAGAGGCCCGAGATCTTCGAGCCCCTCTGCGTGGTGATCGACAAGCTCGACAAGATCGGACCCGACAAGGTGGTGGAGCTGCTCGTCGATCCCGAGGGTCGGGTCGTTCTCCCCGAGCGGGACGCGCGAGCCGTGGTCGACATGCTCGCACTCGGGAGCCTCGAAGAGGCGGCACGAAACGCCCCGGACGACTCTCCAGCCCTGGCCGACCTGCGCCGCCTGTGGGAGCTGGCGGACGCCTACGGGATCGGCGATCGAGTGGTCTTCGACGCGTCGGTGGTGCGCGGGCTGGCCTACTACACCGGGGTCGTCTTCGAGGGCTTCGACAGCGCTGGAAATCTGCGCGCCATTTGTGGCGGCGGACGCTACGACCGCCTGCTCGAGACGCTCGGCGGCCCCTCGGTCCCAGCGGCGGGCTTCGGTTTCGGCGACGTCGTGATCCTCGAGCTGCTGGCCGATCGGGGCCGGATCCCGAAGCTGGAACGCGCGCTCGAGGACGTGGTCTACGCCTTCGGTGACGCCGAACGAGCGGCCGCCATCAAGGTGGCCCAGCGCCTGCGCCGAGCGGGGCGGCGGGTCGAGCTCGTACTCGGCTCTCCCAAGCTCAAGAAGGTCATGTCGGACGCGGATCGCTCGGGCGCCGACCGGATCTGGCTGCTCGGTCCGGACGAGGTCGGGCGCGGGGTCGCCAGGGTTCGGGATCTCGCCAGCGGCGAAGAACGCGAAGAGCCGCTCGAGGGCAGCCCGGATCATTCGTGAAGCTCGTTGCGAGGATGCCTGGAGTGCTGGAGTTTCGGGGCCCTCGGAGCGAAGTCGACCGCGGGCCAGCGTTGCAGGCCAAGCGCAAGCGGCGCTTCGCGGCGCCATGCAGAAGTACGTTCGATACGTCGCGGATCGACGCAGCGGGTAGGTCTCGAAATCGCAGTCCATTGCCGTCCGCAGCAGAGGGCTCACGAATGATTCGGTCCAGGAGCAGTCTCCCCCGACGTCGGAATCGCTCGAACCCGGGGCGGGACTCACCGAACCCGGTCGACTTGCCGTCCGCGCCCCTGCCGGCAAACCCTGATGTAGGATTGGCCGACCCCGATCATCCGCTGGAGACCCCCTTGCGCATCCTCTTCGCGACCTGCTCCGCCGAACACGCCGAGCGCGTGCTCCGCTCCCTGCTCGAAGAGCGGCTCGTCGCCTGCGGCAACCTGATCCCCGGAGTCCGCTCCCTCTACTGGTGGGAAGGGAAGATCTGTGACGATACCGAGGTGGTGATGCTGATGGAGACCACTGCCGAGCTCGCCGGTCCTGCGTCCCAGCGACTCGCCGAAATCCACCCCTACGACGTTCCAAAGGTCGTGACCCTCGATCCGGCGGACTGCCATCCGCCCTACCTCGAGTGGCTGAGATCGGTGACGAAGCCATGAGCCCTGTGCCGCGCCATCCGATCCTGGCCGGATGCGGCCCGGTCCGCCAACGCCTGGAAGACTCGGACGCCGGCGGTCCAACTACGAAGCCGAGTGCGCCCGGGGGAGTGAGACTGTGAGCAACGAGTCGAGCGACGACCCCCAGCAGCAGGCTGCGTTCCTCGAGGGGCTGCGATCCGGGATCGGCGTGACGGGGCCCTCCGTCCCATCCTGGGACCCCGTCAATCAGCCGATGATCCGGCACTGGTGCGACGCAATGTCGGATCACAACCCGATCTACGTTCATCCCGATGCCGCCGCGAGGTCGCTGCACGGCGAGATCGTGGCACCTCCGGCGATGCTCCAGGCCTGGGGGATGCCGGGGCTGGTACCGCGCCCGGCGCCCGAATCCCCGGACCGCAACGAGCACGCCTACGCGAAGCTCGACGCCGCGGGCTTCACCTCGGTCGTCGCCACCAACTGCGATCACGAATATCCGCGTTATCTGAAGCTGGGCGATCACCTGAACGCAGCCACTCGCCTGACCGACGTCTCGGAGGAGAAGGCGACGGCGCTCGGGGTGGGGCACTTCGTCACGACCGAGAGCGACCTCCGCAACGACGAGGGCGAGCTCGTCGGCAGCATGAAGTTTCGCATCTTGAAATTCAAGCCGGGCACCGGGCGAGGCGCCGCGGCGACGGCCGATGCGGGAGAAGGCGATGGGGGAGAGGGCGAGGCGAAACCGGCTCGTCCAGGTCGGCCACGGCCGAGCATCTCGCGGGATACGAAGTTCTTCTGGGACGGCATCGACCGGGGAGAGCTGCGAATCCAGCGCTGCGACTGCGGCGCACTCCATCACCCACCGATGGTGCGCTGCCCGAAGTGCGGCAGCTACAGCCTCGGCTACGTCGTGTCGCGGGGCCGGGGCCGCGTGTACAGCTTCGTCGAGCCGGTTCACCCAAGGATCCCCTCCTTCGACTATCCCCTCGTCGTCGGCCTGATCGAGCTCGATGAGGGCACGCGCCTGCTTTCCAACGTGATCGACATCGCCGCCGACAAGGTGCACGTGGGCATGGAGGTCGAGTGCGTCTTCGAGGAGACAAGCCCCGGTCTCACCTTGCCCGTGTTCCGGCCCGTTCGTCCCGAACGCCGGGAGACGACCCTGCGCTTCGATGAGGTCGAGATCGGACAGGAGCTCGCGCCCTGCCCGATTCCGATCACCCCGACGCTGATCGTCTCTACCGCGATCGCCTCGCGTGACTATCAGGACGTCCACCACGACCGGGACCTGGCGATCCAGCGCGGCTCCCCGGACATCTTCATGAACATCCTGACCTCGGGCGGTCTCTGCGCGCGCTACGTCACCGATTGGGCCGGCCCCGAGGCGCTGATGCGCAACCTGAAGATTCGCCTGGGGGTGCCCAACTACCCCTACGACACGATGACGATGGAGGGGCAGGTGAAGGAGAAGACGCTCCGGGGCGAGACGGGCCTCGTCACCGTGGCGGTTCGGGGCTACAACCGGCTCGGCAGCCACGTCACCGGAACCATCGAATTGGAGCTGCCGGCCCGCTCCCCGGACGCTCGAGCATGACGATGAGCTTCGCCGGCCAGACCGCGATCGCGGGAATCGGAGCCACCGAGTTCTCGAAGGACTCGGGCCGCTCGACCCTGCGCCTCGCGGTGGAGTGCGCCGAGGCCGCGATCCGCGACGCCGGGCTGCGCCCGGAGCAGATCGATGGAATGGTGAACTTCACCGTCGAAGAGAACCCCGAGATCGAGGTCGCCCGCAACCTGGGCATCGAGGAGCTCACCCACTTCTCTCGCATGCACCACAGTGGGGGCGCCGCCTGCGCCACGATCCACGGCGCCGCGATGGCGGTGCACAGCGGCGCGTGCAACTACGCCCTCGTCTACCGCGCCTTCAACGAGCGCTCGGAGACCCGCTTCGGCACCGGGGTACAGAACCGCGGCGGTGGTGTGACGCCGACCGAGGTGGAATTCGGCTGGAGCTCACCCTTCGGGCTCCTCACTCCGGCCTCCTGGGTGGCGATGTTCGCCAGGCGTTACATGCACGAGTACGGCGCGACGAGCGAGGACTTCGGGCGCATCGCGGTCGCGGACCGCAAGCACGCCGCGACCAACCCCAAGGCTTTCTTCTACGAGCGACCCATCACCCTCGAAGAGCATCAGCAGAGCCGCTGGATCATCAAGCCGCTCCACCTCCTCGACTGCTGCCAGGAGTCCGACGGCGGTCAGGCCTTCGTGATCACCAGCCTCGAGCGCGCCAGGGACCTTCCCCAGCCTCCCGCGGTGATCGCATCCGCGGCCCAGGGAATCGCCGAAGACCAGCACATGATGAAGAGCTACTACCGCGAGAGCATCACGGGCATCCCGGAGATGGGAGTGGTGGCGCGTCAACTCTGGGAAGACACCGGACTCACGCCCGACGACATTCAAACCGCCGTCTTCTACGACCACTTCACCCCCCTGGTCCTGCCTCAGCTGGAAGAGTTCGGCTTCTGCCGGCCCGGCGAAGCGAAGGACTTCATCCGAGACGGCGCCATCGAGTTGGGCGGGCGTCTGCCCATCAACACGCACGGCGGTCAGCTGGGCGAAGCCTACATCCATGGCCTCAACGGAATCGCCGAAGGCGTGCGTCAGCTGCGGGGCACGGCGGTGAATCAAGTGGACAACGCGGAGAACGTGCTCGTGACGGCCGGCACCGCGGTTCCCACCAGCGCGCTGATCCTGTCGCGCGATCACTGAGTACGATCAACCTGGGTCCGGCGTTGCAGCTCTTTGTGGGCATAGACCAGCGCGAGCGAACGGTGCGGTCGCCAGCGCTCGGAGAAGTCCCGCATCTCGGACTCCCGGGCCACCTCCTCGCGCCCGAGGAACTCGCTCGCCATATTCTTGATGATCCAGAGATCTCCAGCGGGGAAGACATCCGGCCGGCCGAGCCCCCGCATCAGGGTGATCTCGGCGGTCCAGCGCCCGATGCCCTTGTATCTCGTCAGGCGATCCACGACCTCTTCGTCCGCCAACTCGGCCAGCTCGGTCTCACTGAGTTCACCCGAGGCAAAGGCCCGGGAGATCCCGCGTATGGCGATCGCCTTCATGCGGCTCAGGCGAAACCGCCGAAGCCGGGCCTCGCTCAATCGCGCCAGTTGCGACGGCTCCGGAAAGGCAATGTACGTCTCGCCGTCGACGACCAGCCTCTCGCCATGGGACTCGGCCAGCTCTTTTCGAATCGAATAGGCGAAGCCGAGGTTCACCTGCTGAGCAAGGACCGCAGTCAGGATCGACTCGAAGACGCTGGCGGTCCCGACCACGTGTAGTCCGCGATTCTCGCGGATTGCGCGAGCGAGCAGGGGATCCGCAGCGAAGCAGCGATAAAAAGGACGCAGGCTGCGGCCGGCGCCGAGGGCCCGACGCACGAACTCTTCGGCCGCTCGGCGATGAGCAACCCTCCGCACCCGATCGCCCGCGAGCTCGATCTCGAGGCCGGCGCCGGTCTGACGAACTCGGATCAGGGTCGGGTCGCCGTCGATCACCAGAAGCCGGCGGTAGACCCCCTCTTCGTCGACCCGATCCACGACCTCGCTGAAGCGGGTCAGCCTCTCCACGGTTCGTGCGAGGGAGTAGGGAGCGGGAGGCTCGAGGATGAAGCGGATTCTGCGCATGATGGCGGGAGAGTAGAGCCTCTCGGGAGGATTCCGCACAGGTTCTACCGGCCGTTTCGATCTCGTGGGCGCCGGCCCGAATTCGAATCAATCTCTCGCTGAGGGACCACCCGACCGTGACACGAGCGCGTACTATAGGGGTGGATCTCGCGATCGGTGGACTTCGACGGAGGCAGGTGAGGTGCAGGGGTGGAGATGAGAGACGCCGCGAAGAGAGCGGCTTGCCGAGCCCCGATCGTGCCCCTGATCCCGGCTCTGCTGGTCCTGCTCATCGGCATCGGAATCGATCGCGCCTCGGCGGCCGGAAGTCATCGCGCGGAGATCGCCTCCGAGGTGGACTCGGCTCTCGAGGGGCAGGATGAGGTGCCGGTCGTGATCCTCTTCGATGTCCC
>CBDUYG010000207.1:0-6345 GCA_965371385.1 uncultured Myxococcales bacterium
ACGTGGCTTCGATCCACGTGGCTTCGATGTGGTTCGTGTCTCCTGCACGACTCGACCCGGGCGCTACCGCGTACCCAAGCTGCTCCAGGCACACGATACACCTTCCCGGTCCGTCGTGACGAATCGGTTCCTGCTCTGGCGTGTGGGAGGATTCCCTGCGGCGGTGATCGTACCGGGTCGCGCAGCTCGGATCGTCGTGGACGGATCGGTATCTGCAGTACAGCTCGGCAGGCTGGAGGCCTCTCGACCGCATCCGCCGACGGTGCCCCTCCTCCCGGTGACTCGAAGCACCGGTCCGGAGCCGGCGTGGAAGTGATCTCTGCTTCCGATTATCCTTGCGGTCGACGCGGTGACTCGCGCGCTCCATGGCTTTCGACCCGCATGGAGAGCGTGAAACGTTTCCGTGTCTCGATCCCGGCATCGGCGCGATTCTGCATGAGGGGGGCGGCATGGCGAACTCGATTCACCTCGAGCAACTGGAGTCTTTCGAGATCTGGAATGCCTGGCGGCGGGAGAATCCGGAAATCGCGCCCGATCTCAGTGGTGCTGATCTGCGGGAGCTCTTCGTTCGCAACGCGAACAGCGAGGACCAGGCCTTCGATCTTCACGGCTGTGATCTGTCGGGCTGCAATCTGAAGGGTGCCAATCTGGTTCGTGCCGATCTGCGCGGGGCAGACCTCGAGGGGGCCGATCTCACCCAGGCCAAGCTGGCATTCACGAATCTGACGGACGCACGCCTCGAGAACGTGGCAGCCGTAGCTCTCGATCTACGCGGTGCCGACGTGGAGGGGATGTATTATCGGCCTCGTGTCATGACCTGTGACTACTGCATGACGGAGCCGGTCGAGAGCATCGATTTTGCCGTGGATCCACGGACGGGAGACTCCGAGGCAACCTTTCTTCGCTACGAATGCCCCACCTGCGGCCATCTCGAGATCGCCGTCGAGCGGAGCTTCGAGCGCCTTCGTGGTCGCACTGACGTGGGATTCGCATCATTCGTAAGCCCTGCGACTCGACATCTCGATCCCCGTCCCTGGTTCCGGGAACACTCGACGAAGGAGAGTCCGACCCTCGTCGTTCCATGTCCCTTCTGCGAGCGCGATGCCTTCGGGATCGCGAAGCCACAGGCTGGGAACGTGGGGAAGGGATGGTCCTGGCGCTGTCGCTGTTGCGGTGGCTACGAGCTGGACGGGGATTCGAGCTGGCTCGACGACCTCTCGAGCGAAGACCGGCTGCGCCTCACATGGGGGCTCAGGAAGGCGAGTGAAGGGCGGGAGAGCTACCCGCTCAGCGAACGCTCGGCGCGAGCACTCGCCGAGGCGACTCGCCAACCACGGGATCCCTTCGAGGCGATGGAGTATCTGCTCGACTGGGTGCATCAGAATACGAGTCCCGGCGGGATGGATGTCGGTGTCTCGGGCTGGGAGTATCCCGTCGCCCACGTCGCGGGTCAAAAAGAGCTTCGATATGTACTTGCCAAGGCGATCGAGATTGGCTGGCTCGAGCCGGATTCTTCCAGGGACTCCGAATCCACGGCGGGGATTAGCTCCCATCAATGGGTTCGTGTTTCACTCGAGGGCTGGCGTCACATGGCGGCGCGGGCGAAGACCCGCCGGCGCGGACGCCAGGTATTCGTCGCGATGAGCTTCAAGCCCGAGTTCGACGCGGTGTGGAGCGGCGGCATGAAACCGGCGATCGAGGAAGCGGGGCTCGAGGCCTTGCGGCTCGACGAGCTCCAACACAGCGACAAGATCTGCGATCGGGTGGTTGCGGAGATTCGCCGCAGTGGAGCCCTGGTGGCGGATTGCAGTGCAGGCAGCGGGAACGTCTACTTCGAGGCGGGGCTCGCGCTGGGGCTCGATCTCGATGTGATCTGGACCTGTCGGCGTTCGGCCGAGAGCAAGCTGCAGTTCGATACGCGTCAGTACCCGCACATTCTCTGGGACGACCCGGAGGACTTGCGGGAGAAGCTGCGCGATCGGCTCGAGGCGACACTGGTGAGTGCCCTCGACCGCGCTGCGGAGGACACGCCTGGTGTGTGATCTCCGCCGTTGATCAATCTTCAGTCGGCAGTCTCGACCGGAAATTGGCAGTCCGCAGGGTGATGGTCATCCTGTGCCCGCGTGCCCTCCAGAACGGAATCCCGGTCCCGACGGACCCTTCTTCCCTGCCTCGCCCCACACAGGCGGAGACTGAGGCCGGGAACCTTCAGGCCTTTGGGAGAGCGTCGGCACCCGTGGAATCGCCCGACAGGGCCTTCGGCGGATTCGGCCTGGCGATGGCGATCAGCGAGACTCCGAAGAAGAGTCGGCTGAGGACTGGATCCACGACCCGTAGCAGGGGGACGAGCAGGTCGAATCGTCCCACTCCCTCTTCGCCGAGCAGCTCGTTCTTCATCACCTTGCCCGACCACCACCAACCGAGTGCTCCCACGAAGTTGAATGCGCTCATCTGCTCGATCTGATAATCGGCCCCATGTAGAAGGTCCTCGAGAGTGCGACGGCTGTACCGGCGGAAGTGTTCGAGATCCTCGTCCATCTTGCAGTAGAGCCGTTGGTGGGCCGGTACGAGCAGGATGAGGGTCCCGTCGTCGTGGAGGAGCTGCTTCATGTGAAGCAGGGCCTGGTGGTCGTCTTCGATGTGCTCGAGGACGTTCGAGCAGACGACGGTGTCGAAGTCCTCGGCCAGCAGCGCGGGTGTCGGTGCGTTCTGGGCGTTCCAGACCTGGGTCTTCAGGTTGGGAGAATCACCGAAGCGATCCCGGGCCGTCTCGATCGAGCTCTCGAACAGGTCGGTCGCCATCACGACCTCGGCCGGGTGGGATTTCAGGATTTCGGAGATGATGTTCCCGATCCCCGATCCCACCTCGACGATGCGGCAGCCCAGGTGCGGCGCGAACTGGTCGTAGATCCAGCGGTTGTATCTCGTCGCGTACTCGAAGGCCTCGAGGGTATCGACCCCGATGTTGGGGTCGGGAGGCGGACTCACCATCGCGTTTCGGAACGCCTCGGGATCGCGCAGCTGGGGCTTGCCTGCAAGCGCGTACTTCAGGATGTGGAGGATCGCGGCGGCGCCGTCGCGCCAGGTGATCTTCTTCCCCTCGGCGTACGAGCGACCGGAGTAGCTGATCGAGACCTCGTAGATCGAGCAGCGCAGGCGCGCGAGCTTGGACGTGACCTCCGGCTCGAAGCCGAAGCGATCCGAATCGAGGACGAGGTTCTGGATGATCTCGCGCTTGAAGACCTTGTAGCAGGTCGAGAGGTCGCTGAGATTCAGATCGGTGAAGATGTTCGAAAGGGTGGTGAGGAGCTTGTTGCCGAGGGCATGCCAGAAATAGAGCACTCGTCGCTCGCCGTGCAGGAAGCGCGAGCCATACACGACGTCCGCGACCCCACGCTCGATCGGGCGCAGCAGCACTTCGTACTCTGCGGGATCGTATTCGAGGTCGGCGTCCTGGATGACCACGACGTCGTGGGTCGCGACCTCAAAGCCCGTCCGCAGCGCCGCGCCCTTGCCGCGATTTCGATCGTGGCGCACGACGCGAATCTGGGGATCGTCCTGGTACTCCTTCAGGATCGTGCGCGTGCCATCCGTCGAGCAATCGTCGACGATGATGATCTCCATCTTCCGGCTCGTTCGCGTCTTGACCCTCCGGATGATCTCGCGGATCGTGCCGCGCTCGTTGTAGACCGGAAGGATCACACTGATCGACAGCCGTCCCGCCCGCTCGAGGGCGCCCGCGTTGGGGTCGTCATCGGGTCCGACCTCGATTCCCGTCTCCATCATGGCCGAGAGGGTACCAACGCCGCTTTCGATCTCCAACGAGAGAAGTCCCGTAAATGTGCCGTTTGAATAGGGAAACGGACGATCGCGACGACGCGATCCGGCACGATCCCCGCCTCGGGAATGCGCAAATCGCAGGCGCGCGTTCGCGAGGCCGGGATCGCGAACGCGAGGATTGCAGGTGCGCGAACTCGGGCAACGCGCGCACGCAATTCAGCCACTCCCCAGGTCGAGCGGGACTCTCGACGGCGGAATGCGCCCGGGTGATCAGCCCTCCAGGGTGAAGCCGACCTTCATCGTGACCTGCCAGTGCGCGACGTTCCCGTCGGAGATGTCGCCGCGGATCTGGATGACCTCGAACCAGCGTAGGTTGTGAAGCGTATTGGAGGCCCGGCTGACCGCGCCGCGGACCGCTGCCTCGACCGACTCGGTTGAGGATCCGGTCAGCTCGACCGACTTGTATACATGATCCGACATGGTTCTTCTCCCAGCTCGTCGTCGGAGAATCCGACTGATGTGGGAATCATGCCGCGACTCTTCCCTGTGTGGCAAGTCCGAAGCGCGACTCGGCGTATGGACGCCCCCGTGATCGGGGCTACGCTCGTGCCCATGGACGCGTTCATATTTCTTCGCCGCCTGGAGATCCAGTCCGAGAGCTTCATGAACTACCTCTACAATCCGTTCTGATGAAACACGTCGAGCTCTTCACGGACGGCGCCTGCAAGGGCAATCCGGGGCCGGGCGGCTGGGGGGTACTCCTGCGTTTCGGTGCTCGCGAGAAGGAACTCTGCGGGGGCGAGCGCAATACCACCAACAACCGTATGGAGCTGATGGCTGCGATCGAGGGCCTCGCCGCCCTCAAGGAAGTCTGCGCCGTCACCCTCACCACCGATTCGCAGTACGTCCGTCAGGGCATCACCGAGTGGATCCAGGGATGGAAGCGGAACGGCTGGAAGACCGCGGCGAAGAAGCCCGTCAAGAACGCGGATCTCTGGCGCCGGCTCGAGCCGCTCGTCGAGCGGCATCGGGTCGAGTGGAAGTGGGTCAAGGGGCACTCGGGGCATCGGGAGAACGAGATCGCGGATGAGCTCGCGAACCTCGGGATCGACAAGGCGCGCTCCTGACGGGACCTGCGGGGTCAGGTCGCTGCGACCCAGGCCTGCACCGCGGTGGCGATCGCGCGACTCAGCTTCTCGATGGATCGGCTCATGGCTTTGACGATGGCTTCGAAGCTCTCGTCCGAGCTGGGCTCCCGGGTCGCGAACTGCCCCATGCTGAGGCGCTGATTCGAATCGACCCCGCTCAAGATCCAGCGGGCCTTCAGGAGTACCTCTCCCGACTCGATCCTCTCGAATCGCTCGACCTGCACCGTAATGCGGTACTCCATGGGCGTTGGAAGTGACCAGGGGATACGCGACACCCGATCGGAAGGGATCAGCACAGTGAGGTTCTGACTCAGGACGCGCGCGAATCCCGAGTCCAGATCCTCCCCCCACTGGTTCTCACTCGACGCAACGACCCGGTTGCTACCCTGCCGTCTCACGATCTGCGGCCGCCGCAGATAGGGCGGTATGCTGACGGGCCCTACGGCGATCGCCGGCCCGGTGGGCGGGCGGTTCTGGCTCGACGTGACGGCACCCGACTCGCCGACGACGTCCCGACTTCCCAGCGACGAGAGAATGAACTCGCGCGTCTGCACCTGTTTTCCGGCACATCCGGTCAGGGCGATCAGGATCGCGAGGAGACTGGCCCACTGCACTCGTCTACTGCACATCATTCGTCTCCCGACTTGCCAAAGAGCAGAGAAGTGGGTTGCTGCTCGAGGGTGTTCATCAGGGCCCTGAGTGCCCGAGCCGCCTCGGCGACCTCCTGGATCGCCGACGAGAGTTGGTAGTTCAAGGGCGAGCCGGTCTGGAGAGTCGTCTCGAGGGATGCCAGCGATACCTGGGCCTGGTCGAGGGCCCCCACCGCCGAGCTCGAAATCGCCTCGAGCTTTTTGTCGGTGCTGCCGAGGAGAACCCGTGCATCGGCGACGGCCCCGCGTGCGTCCCCCATTGCCAGCCTCGCTTCGTGCAGAGTCCCTTTCAACTCCGTAATCGATTCGGTGAGCTCGGGATTGCGAACCAGCTGATCGAAGCCCTGGATCGCCGAATCCAGGCTGGTGACGATGCTCTCCAGCGGAAGTTCTCCGATGCGTCGCAGGAGCGCACGGGTGCTGCTCGTGAAGGCCTCGATGGTGGTCGGGATCGCCGGGATCTCATCGTACTGCGGGTCGCGGCCCGACAGTTCACCGGGCGCCGTTGGGTCGACGATGATGGCGACGTAGAGCTGCCCCGTCAGGAGGCTCTCGGAGGCGAGCTGGGCCCGAATGCCCTGGTCGATGATCGCCCGCCCGGGATCCGCGTCCTGAGCGATCAAGCCGCGCCGTTCGAAGAGAGATCGGTCGATCTCGATTACCGTCTCGGTGTAGGTCGTGAGCCGGAGGTCTTTGGGCGAGCGCTCGGAGATGGCCTTGATCGAGATCACCTGGCCGATCTGTACACCCTGCGATTTGACCGCAGA
>CBDUYG010000208.1:0-6339 GCA_965371385.1 uncultured Myxococcales bacterium
CGCTGAGGGCCTCGGGGTCCTGGAACGAGCGGTGGATCGAGCGGCGAATCGGAGGCTGAACCGGGTTGTGACTCGAGTGGTGGAGCGAGTGGTGAGTCGAGCGGTGACTCGAGTGGTGGAGCGAGTGGTGAGTCGAGCGGTGACTCGAGTGGTGGAGCGAGTGGTGGATCGAGCGTCAAGTCAGCTGGTAGATCGGGTGGTGAGTCGAGTGTCGGATCGAGCCATGGAAACAGCGGCAGAATGAGCGGCACATCCATATTGCGAGCTTCCGAGCGGGGCCGAAGCGGCCGAAGGGCGCGCCCGCACCACGGCCGCCGCCTCGGGCTCTCGGGAGCGGGGAGTGTCTTCTCCGGGGTGGATCCCCTCGATGCGGCGGTGCTCGGAGCGGGCGGCGCGACCCTGGCCCACCTCGCGATGCCCGCGCCCGAGGACACCCGCAAGGCCCTGATCTCGAGCAGCGTCTCCGCTCTGGTCCACCTCCTGATTCTGGGTGCGATCGCCGCCGTCGGCTACTTCGCGCCGAAGGTCGTGGAGGAGATCATCCCGGTCTCGATTATCAGCGAGCCCATCGAGCTACCGGGCTCCAACGACCCCGCGCCGGCGCCGGTTCCCAAGATGCTGAGCGCCCGACCCGCCACCGCCGCCGCCCTCGCCGCGGCTCCCTCGGTGCTGGCCGCAGTCCCGGCCGCAGCCCTCCAGGCGCCGAACCTCGATGCCGCCACCCCGACCCGGATCGAAACCGCCCAGGTGACCAGTCAGCCAATCATCGCCCAGGCGGCGGCGAGCGCCCTGCCGAGCGCTGCCAACATCAGCGACGTGAAGCCCCTCGATTTCGATCCCGCCGAGCTCAAGGCCCCGACGGTCGATCTCAGCGGCCCCTCCTCCGCCGCCGCTCCCGCCGCCACCAATCTCGCGGCCCCCCAGGCCTTCGCGAACATCGCCGCGAGGAGTACGGCGCCGATCGCAGGGACGGCGGCCGTCAATGCGATCCCCGCCGCCAGCGCCGCGGAGATCGCCGGGCCCGCGGTCGCGACCGAGGTGTCGGACCAGTACATGCAGGGCGGCGGAGGCTACGAGGGGGGCAACCCGAGCGGTGTCGAGGGAACCGTCCCGTGCATGCAGAGCGCCTACGTCATGCGATACAAGGACGAGATCGAGCGCAGGACGCGGGCGCGCTGGGTCGTCCCGATGAACGCGAAGCCCGAGGATCAGGTGACGGTCTCGTTCAAGCTCGACCATGCGGGGGCGATCACCCGGGTCAAGCTCGTCTCGACCACGAGCGACGAGTACGGCCGGAGCGCCCTCGAAGCCCTCCATCAGGCGTCCCCCTTCCCTCCCCTCGACGACAACGTACGCTGCCTTTCCGAGAAGCAGAAACTCAAGCTCACTTTCACAAACAGCTGAGCTACATCATCCTCTGGCCGGAATGAAACCCATCTCGCTCCCAATCCTTCCCGTGCTCCTCCTCCTCGCGAGCGTGGTGTCACTGCTCCCGGCCGCCCCGGCCGGCGCCGAGCCCCAGAGTGACTGCATCCCGATCATCCTGCTCTACGACGAGAACGAGCTGCTCGAGGAGCGGCGAAGCGATACGAATCGCGACTGCAAGCACGACGAGATCGTCTACTACGAGGCCGGAAAGGCCGTGCGATCCGAGCGGGATCGGGATCACGACGGCCGGCTCGACTCGTGGAGCGACTACGCCGAGGATGGCACTGTGCGCCGCCGCGAGCTCGATACGAATGGGGACGGCCTTCGCGATCGCTTCATCGATTTCAAAAGCGATGTTCCGATCGCGCAGATGGACGACAAGAACGCCGACGGCAAGATCGACGTCACCACCCGCTTCGAAGACGGCCAGCCGAGTCGCCGGGAAGAAGATCAGAACTTCGATGGCAAGCTCGACCGCTGGACCACGTTCCTGGGCGGCAAGCCCAGCATCCTCGAAGAAGATCGCAACCACGACGGCAAGGTAGACCTCCACGCCGAGTTCGACCTCGACGGCAGCAAGCTCCTCGAGCACCAGGACACCCGCCACGACGGCAACTTCGACATCTCCCTCTTCTTCCGCGACGGCACCCAGATCCGCTCGGAAGAAGACACGACCGGCGACGGCAACATGGACGTCATCACGAAGTACGAGGGTGACTTCATCTCCGAGCGCAAGGCGGATACCACCGGCGACGGACGCTACGACACGCTGATCGTCTTCGAGAAGGGAAAGGAGAAGCGCCGTATCTTCGACCCCAACCTGAGCGGCCGGCCGGAGGTCGTCGCCTATCTCGACGACAACGAGAAGCTCGAGCGCGAGGAGATCGACTCCACCGGGGACGGCTTCGCCGACGTGAAGCGCTACTACGAAGCCGGCGTATTGGTTCGCGAGATCGAAGATCCCGGCGGCGACGGCAAGCCGAGCCTCGTCACGCTCTACTCCGGCGGCCGGCCCGACCGCCAGCAGGCCGACACGGACGGCAACGGAACCCTGGATACCACCGTCTTCTTCAAGGCCGGCAAGAAGTTCCGCCAGGAGGAAGATCGCAACGACGACGGCCGGCTGGATGCCCGCTACCAGTTCGACGACAACGAAGAGCTGATCCTCGAAGAGCTCGACGCCGACCATGACGGCTTCTTCGAGGCAGTCACGGATTTCAAGAAGGGCGTGATCGTCTCGCGCCAGATCGACTCCACGAAACGCGGGACCCCGGATCGCATCGAGCTCTACGAAGAGGGCAAGCTCGTCTCGATCCAGCTCGACGAGAACAAGGACGGCCACATCGATACCTGGAACGACTACCAGGACGGCGAGACCCTGGTGCGCCAGGAGCAGGACGACGACCACGACGGACGCGCCGACATCTGGGTGCGCTTCGATCCGGCCACGGGCGAGGCCCAGCAGATCGACAGCGACACCACGGGTGACGGCAGCGCCGACACCTTCCGCAAGAACGACGCCGAGGGCAGCCCCCTGCTCGTCGAGCGCGACCGCAACCGGGACGCGAAGCCGGATCATCGCGTTCACTACGAGGGCGGAGTCGCGAGGCGTTACGAGAAGGACGAGGACTTCGACGGCCGATTCGAGAACCGCGGCGAGTTCGACGACGCGGGAGAGATCGCCATCGACGAGCGCGATACCACCGGAAACGGCGCCTTCGACCTGCGTCAGACCTTCGTTGCCGGCGTGAAGACCCTCGAAGAGCGCGATACCAGCGGCGATGGCGCGTTCGACCTCGTCACCCGCTTCGACGCCGGCGCCCAGGGGGAGCAGAAGCGCGACACGACCGGGGACGGCAAGATCGACACCTGGATCTTCTTCGCCGATGGGAAACCCGTGCGCCAGGAGCGGGATACCAACGCGGACGATGTCGTCGACGTTCGCGTCGATCTCGATGCCGAAGAGCGCGCGGTGCGCGAGGAGTTCGATACCAACCACGACGGCAAGCCCGACGTCATCCGCCTCTACAGCGACGGCCAGGTGATCCGCGAGGAGAGCGATCGCGACTTCGACGGCCGCTTCGAGCTGGTGAGCCGCTTCGAGGGTGGCGTGATGATCGAGTCAGTGGTGGACGCCCAGGGCGACGGCACCCTCGAGGCCCGGGTCGAGTACGAGGGCGGCAAGCGAGTTCGCCAGCTCGAGGATCCCGACGGCGACGGTCACATCGACGTCATCACGACCTTCGACTCCGAAGGAAGGAATCCCGTCCGGAGCGAGGAAGACAGCGACAAGGACGGCCGTTACGAGACGATCCGCTTCTTCAAGGAAGGCGTGGTCGTGCGCAGCGAGAAGGACGCCGAGGGAGACGGCGTCGTCGAGCTGACGATCCACTACAAGGACGGCGTTGCGACGACCGTCGAGACCCGCGATCCCGCGAGGGACTGCATCAACCTGCGCCAGTGGGTGGACCGCGAGGGCAACGTCACGGCCGAGGAGAAGGACACCACCGGTAACTGCAAGTTCGACACCACGAACTACTTCAAGGGCGGCAAGCTCCAGCGCCAGGCCCGGGACACCGAAGGACGGGGCAAGGCCCACGTCCTCTATTACTTCGACGCGAAGGGTAAGGTCGAGATCCAGGAGCTGGTGAGCGAGGGCAAGACGCAGCCCGACAAGAAGCTCTTCTACGACGCGGGCGGGACGATCACCAGGCAGTGCATCGACGCCGACACCAACGGGGTCTTCGAGATCCAGCTCGACTTCGAGAATGGCGCCGTCGCCAGCGCCCTCATCGACAGTGCGGGCACGGGGAAGGCCGATTCGCGCGAGATCTACGAGGCGGGGGTCCGGGTGCGGCTCGAGGCCGATACCAATGGGGACGGGCGCCCGGATGTGATCCAGCTCTTCCAGGGAGACGCGGTCGTGGGCCAGGACGAGGACACCGACTTCGACGGCCAGATCGATGTCCGTTTCGAGGGCGGCAAGCCCGTTGCGATCGAAGGATCGACCGACGCCCCGGCTCCGCTACCCTCACTCGACTGCGGCACCTTCGACGGCTTCTGGAAATGATCCGGAAGCGATCCGGATGGCATTCGGAAGCCAGGCGCCGCGCGAAAACCTGCACACGTCGCGGTTGAATCGCTGTTGAATCGCGATCACATCGCCATTGAATCAGCATTGAATCACCGTTGAATCACCATTGAATCACCATTAGAGGCTGGATCGTCACGGCAGATCGCGATGACGGATCGTCGATCGCAGCTGTCGCCCAGCGAGGAACCGAGGAGGCATGCTCCAGCCATGACCAATCCCCTGATCGAAGTTCACGAATACGGTCAAAGCATCTGGTACGACAACATCAGTCGCTCGCTGGTCCGGTCCGGCGAGCTGAAGCGCCTGGTGGACGAAGACGGCGTGCGCGGCGTGACCTCGAACCCCGCCATCTTCGAGAAGGCGATCGGCGGCTCGAGCGATTACGACGAGTCGATCCAGGCTCAGGTCACGTCTGGGGTCGGAGACCCCAAGAGCATCTTCGAGCACCTCGCAATCGACGACATCCAGCAGGGCGCGGACGTCCTACGCGGCGTCTACGACGCCTCCGAGCGCAGCGACGGCTTCGTCAGCCTCGAAGTGTCGCCCTACCTCGCCTACGACACCGAGGCCACGATCGAAGAGGCGCGGCGCCTGTGGCGCGCGGTCGATCGCCCCAACCTGATGATCAAGGTTCCCGCCACGCCCGAAGGCATGCCGGCGATCGAGGCGCTGATTGCGGATGGGATCAACGTCAACGTCACCCTGCTCTTCTCGCTCGAGAGCTACAGCGCGGTCGCCGAGGCCTATATGCGCGGGCTCGAGGCACTCCGCGAGCGCGGCGGCGACCTGCACGGCGTGTCGAGCGTCGCCAGCTTCTTCGTGAGCCGGATCGACGCGGCCGTCGACAAGAAGGCCGCCGAGGCCCTCGAGGCCGATCCGAGCCCCGAGCAGCGCAAGCAGATCGAGGGGCTCGAGGCCAAGGTCGCGATCGCCAGCGCGAGGCTCGCCTATGCGTACTTCGAGGGGCTGCTCGAGTCTACGCGTTGGAAGGCGCTGGCTGAGCACGGCGCCCTGCCCCAGCGAGTTCTCTGGGCCAGCACCGGAACCAAGAGCCCCGACCTCCCGAAGACCCTCTACGTCGAATCGTTGGTCGGCAAGCTCACAGTCAATACGGTTCCGACCGCGACCTTCGACGCCTACAAGGCGGAGGGCAACCCGAGCGATGTGCTGGGAACCGAGCGGGACGTCTGGATCGCGGAGTCCCGGGGCATTCTCGAGAGCCTCGCCGAGGTCGGGATCGATCTCGACGAGATCACCGCCGAGCTGCTCGACAAGGGCGCGCAGCTCTTCTGTGACGCCTTCGACAAGCTCCTCGCCGCCGTAGCCGACAAGCGCACGACGATCCTCGAGGGACGCCTGGGCCGGCAGTCCGCGCAGCTCGGCGATTACGCAGGCGAAGTGCAGAGTGCGCTCGATGAGTGGCGCATCGGCGGCAAGGTGCGCCGGCTCTGGAGCCGGGACGCAAGCCTTTGGAGCGACGGCGACGAAGCAAGCTGGCTCGGCTGGCTCGATGCCCTCGCGAGCAGCGAGAGCAACGCCGCCGTCCTCGCCGACATCGCCGAGCGCGCCCGTCGGGAAGACGTCGAGCACGTGGTCGTAATGGGGATGGGCGGCTCGAGCCTCTGCCCGGACGTCCTCAGCCGCACCTTCGGACCCGGCGATGGATATCCCGAGGTGCTCGTACTCGACTCCACCGTCCCCTCCCAGGTCGCGGCGGTGGAGGCGAAGATCGACCCCGCCCGGACGCTCTTCATCGTCCCCTCGAAGAGCGGCGGCACGATCGAGCCCAACTCGTTCAAGGCCTACTTCTGGGCCCG
>CBDUYG010000209.1:0-6336 GCA_965371385.1 uncultured Myxococcales bacterium
GGCTTCCTCGCTTCAGTTGTCCTCCGGCTCTTCGGCCCAGTCGAGAGGAATCACATCTCCCTCCGGATCCCACCGCCGATACAGCCCTCGTCCCGCCACCCAGACCGCGAATGCACTCGGGAGCAGGATGCTCGCCGGGGTGTGGGACTCGAGGGTATTGAAGCCCTCGATCGGAAACACGCCGACGAGGTACGCGGCAGCGAGCGACATCGCGCTCATCGCGGCGTGGAAGAGCATCGCGGCGAGGAGGGAGCCAGTCGAGAGCCGCACGAAGCCCAGCACCAGTCCGTGGATGAAGGCCACGATGAGGTAGGAGATCACGGTGCTGGATGAAAACATTGCGCCCAGCTGACCGAGTGAGAAGAGCAGCGCCGTGAAGGCCAGCCCCGACAGGCGCCCCATGCTCCCCATCAGACCCTGCTGAATGATCCCCCGGAAGACCCACTCCTCCATCACGGGCGCCAGCCCCACGATCACGATCACGCGCTGTAGGGTTCCGTATACATTGG
This sequence comes from uncultured Myxococcales bacterium, assembly GCA_965371385.1. Lineage (GTDB taxonomy): Bacteria > Myxococcota_A > UBA9160 > UBA9160 > UBA4427 > CBDUYG01. Next base: position 510 of record CBDUYG010000209.1, read on the forward strand.
TCTGGTCGAGCAGACTCGGGAGCTCAGCGCCCGCCTCGGGCGGGACGGGCGCCGGCAGGAACTCGCGCAGGATGTTGTCGAGCTCGCTCGTGAGGAAGACGACGGGGAGCAGGAGGAGGAGCAGAGGAAGAATCGAAGGCGCGAAGCCCCGCAGGCCGATGCGCTCCGCCTGGGGCTCGGGAATGCGTTGGGTCGCGATCAGCGCGACGAGCGCGAAGCCCACCACCTGCCCGACCCCGAGCGCCCCGATGTCGGGCCGGCTGCCGAAGAGCGACATCACGAGAATCGCGGCGAACCACGCTCCGAAGGTGATGAGGAGGGCCGCGAAGGGGCCGGGGAAGTGTCGCACTACTTCGGGCCCTGGGTCTGATTCCGGATCACTGTTCATGCCCGATCCAGCACCTCGGCGAGCGCGCGACCGGTGTGGCTACGCGCGCATCTCGCGACCTTCTCGGGCGGACCCTCGACGACGATCTCTCCGCCCGCTGCCCCGCCTCCGGGGCCGAGGTCGATCACGTGATCGGCGGCGCGAACCACATCGAGCTGGTGCTCGATCACCACCACCGTGTTGCCCTTCTCCACCAGCCCAACCAGCATCTCGAGCAGCTTCTCCACATCCGCGAAGTGAAGCCCCGTGGTGGGCTCGTCGAGGAGATAGAGGGTGCGGCCGGTGGAACGCTTCGCGAGCTCGCGCGCGAGCTTGATTCGCTGGGCCTCTCCGCCGGAGAGCGTGGTGGCCGACTGACCGAGCCCGATGTAACCGAGCCCGACGTCCGCGAGCGCCTGCAGGGGCCGCGCCACCGAGGGGATGTTGCCCATCAGCTCGAGCGCCTCCTCGACCGTCATCGCGAGCACGTCCGCGATCGTCTGCTCGCGGTAACGGATCTGCAGGGTCTCGCGGTTGTAGCGCGCACCGCCGCAGACCTCGCAGGTGACGAAGAGGTCGGGCAGGAAGTGCATCTCGACCCGCAGCACGCCGTCGCCGTCGCAATCGTCGCAGCGCCCGCCCTTCACGTTGAAGGAGAAGCGCCCCGGCCCATATCCGCGAACGCGTGCCTCCGGGACCTGGGCGAAGAGACGCCGGATGCCGTCGAAGGCGCCGCTATAAGTAGCAGGGTTGGAGCGCGGGCTGCGCCCGATAGGCGCCTGATCGACGTCGATCACCTTGTCGATGTGCTCGAGCCCCGCGAGCTGGCTGAACTTCCCCGGCACCGCGAGGGCGCCGTGCAGCCGGGCCGCGAGGGCGCGGTGAAGCGTGTCGTTGATGAGGGTCGATTTGCCCGAGCCCGAGACGCCCGTCACGACGGTGAAGAGCCCGATCGGGATCGCGAGGCGGATGTTCTTGAGGTTGTGCTCCCGGCAGCCGCGAATGCTCAGGGTAGCGCGCCCCCCTTGGGCTGCGTGGCTCGGAATCTCGATGCGCCGGCGCCCCGAAAGATAGGCGCCCGTGAGCGAGCTCTCGTCGCCCATCAGCTCCTCGAGCGTTCCCGAGGCCACGATCTCTCCCCCATGGACGCCCGCGCCCGGGCCCATGTCGATGATGTGATCCGCCGCGCGGATCGTCGCCTCGTCGTGCTCGACGACGATCACGCTGTTCCCCATGTCGCGCAGACGAACGAGGCTCTCGATCAGGCGCGCGTTGTCGCGGGGATGCAGCCCGATCGACGGTTCGTCGAGGATGTAGAGTACACCCATCAGGCGCGAGCCGATCTGGGTCGCGAGCCGGATTCGCTGGGCCTCGCCGCCCGAGAGCGTCGCGCTCCGTCGCTCGAGGCTGAGATAGTCGAGTCCCACGCCGGTGAGGAACTCGAGCCGCTCGCCGATCTCCTTGAAGATCCGCTGCGCGACCTCGCGCTGAACGGAACTCAAAGCCATCGAGTCCAGCACCTCGGCGAGCTCACCGATCGGGATGCGAGCGAGCTCGGGGAGGGAGTGGCCCCCGATGCGAACACTGCGTCCTTCGATCGCGAGGCGATCGCCGGCGCACTCCTCGCAGGGTCGCGAGAGGCGGTATCGCGCGAGTGCCCGAGCCGAGCGCTCGTCCTCGGCCGCGCGACGCTCGAGCTCGTCCACGACGCCGTGCCACGGCCGGGTGGGCTCCGCACGCGGACGTCGCCTTCTCCCCTTCGGGCGGCTCAGCCCCGACGGAAATGCGATCTCGACGTTCGGATCGCCGTGCATGATCGCCCTGCGGACGGCCGCGGGCAGCTCGCGCCAGGGTGTCGCGAGATTGAAATCGAGATGACGGCCGAGCTCGTTCAGGATCTCGCTGTAGTAGGACGAGGCGCTTCCCCGGCTCCAGGGCTCGATCGCGCCGCCCGCCAGAGAGGCGCCCGGATCCGGAATGATGCGTTCTTCCGCGAGCTCCTGCGAGACTCCCAGGCCAGAGCAGGCCGCGCAGGCTCCATGGGGGTTGTTGAAGGAGAAGAGCGAGGGGGAGAGCTCGGGGAACGACACCCCGCACTCCACGCAGGCGCGATGGCGGGAGAGGAGCCACTCCTCCTGTCCCGGGTCGTCGTCTCGCCCGATCAGGATCTTCACGAGTCCCTCGGCGAGCTTCAGCGCCACCTCGATCGAGCCGCGGAGCCGCTTGCGCGCACCTTCCTTTACCGCCAATCGATCGATCACCACATCGATGTCGTGGCGCTTCGATCTCGCGAGCTTGATTTCTTCGGAGAGGTCGCGCATCTCGCCGTCGATGCGGGCGCGCACGAAGCCCTTACGGCGGAACTCATCGAGCTCCTTCTTGTAGATCCCCTTGCGGTCGCGCACCACGGGGGCGAGGACCTGAACTCGCGTGCGCTCGGGCAGGGCCTCGACGCGGTCCACCATCTCGGAGGGAGTCTGCCCCGCGATCGGCTTCCCGCAGCCGTAGCAGTGCGGCTCACCGACGCGCGAGTAGAGAAGGCGCAGGTAGTCGGAGATCTCGGTGATGGTTCCGACGGTGGATCGCGGGCTATTGCTCGCGCTGCTCTGCTCGATCGCGATCGCGGGCGAAAGTCCTTCGATGGACTCGACGTCGGGCTTCGACATCTGGTCGAGGAACTGCCGCGCGTAGGTGGAGAGAGACTCGACGTAGCGTCGCTGGCCTTCGGCATAGAGGGTATCGAAGGCAAGCGAAGATTTGCCCGACCCCGACGGGCCGGTGAGGACGACGAGACGGTTGCGGGGTATCTCGAGGTCGAGATCGCGGAGGTTGTGCTCCCGCGCGCCCTGGATCTTGATTGCGCGGTGAAGAGTGGGGGTTCGAATGATGTCGGGCTGGCGCCGGCGCGCCGGCCTCATTGCGGTCCCATCGGGGAGAAGAAGGGCTCGCTCGAGGCGTAGATTCCCTTGCGCTCGATATACGACTGCTCGCGCAGGTTCTCGACCCACGTCGAGTACTCGACCTCGGTCTTCCGGCGAAAGAGTTCGTTCTCGAGTTCGGGCCGCGCCGTCTCGAACGTCACCGGGGTGAACTCCCGCATGCCCGCAAGCTCGAGGATGTTGCAGCCGAAGGGCATCTCGATCACGGGGCTGAGGGGACTCGTTTCGCTGAGCTTGCTGATCTCCAAACGCATCCAGCCCGCGAGATCACGATCGTGAATCCAGCCCAGATCTCCACCCCCCTGTGGGTTGGCGTCCGAGACCCTCTGGGCAATTTCACCGAAGCTCGCCGCGCCGGCCTCGATGCGCTGCCGCGCCTCGTTCGCGATCCGACACGCGGTCTCGCTATCGCGCATCGAGGGCCCACCCGTGACGATGAGAATGTGGCGGACGTGTACCTCGGTGCCGCCCTCACGCTGCTCGCTGTAACGCTTGTTGTAGAGCTCCTCGAGCTCGGTCTCCTCGATCCGAACCCGGGAGCGCACCATCGTATTCAAGACCTTGTTGCGTTCGATCTCGGTCTTGATCTTGGCCCGGTAGTCATCGAAGTTCATCCCGTAGCCCGCCACACTCTGAGCCAGCTGCCCTTTGGTCAACCCAGCCTCGCGCGCGATGTTCTCGATCGCGCCGTCGATCTCGGCATCCGTCGCGGTGAGCTCGAGCTGGGCCACGACGTCGTCGATCAGCCTCTGTTCGATCAAGCGTTCGAGAGCGTCCTTCTTGAGGGTCAGGATCTCGGACTCGGGGATATCGGCACCGTTCATTCGCGCCAGCACGGGCCGGGTGATGTCCTCGACCTCGGACGCGAGCACGATCCCGCTCCCCACCTGGGCCGCGACTGCGTCGACCAGCTCCTCCTTCGCGCTCGCGGGTGAGGTCGCGAGGAGCATGGCGATCGCGAGGAGCGAGGCTGCGGCTCGAAGGCCGGCCAGGCGGCGGATCGAGGAGCAGACGAATCTGCGCCGGGCGGTATTGCGGGCGTTGGGCGGATGGTGCATCGGGTTCTCCAGGACTTCCGATCGAGCGGCCGCATGGTAGCGGGCGAGTGGCTGAGCGCGGAGACCCAGGCTCCAGTTTCGCACGCGATTCGGGGGTACTCGCCGCTAGGATCCCGGGCTCGGGCGAGGGGATGCGAACGAACGCCCACTCGGTCCCTGCCGAATCAGAATCGACGCTGCGTAAGAGGCGGTGGTTTCGCAGACGAGAGGGCCCGATCACTCCTCGATTGGTACATCCATCGCCTCCGTGCCGGGAACATCAAGCCGATTCGGGTCGGGCGGCTCGGCTGAGCGCAGATGGCCAATCGAGATTTAAATATCACATTCGGATATCGCGGTTCGAACCCCGCATGGTCTCTCTGCTCTGGGTACGCGGTATCCGACTAAAATATCCATCACCTTGTGGCGCACCCGGAAATCTTCTGATAAACAGATATCTAAATCTAAACACGATATATTCGATTTTGAGAGGCTTTCGTACTCAGCTGCGAAGATCCATCACCAGATCAGGATGACAATCGATGAGCGAACATGTTCCCATGTCGAACAAGCTCCGAGGCCGAAAGCGTCGCAGCAGTGAAGCGCTCCGCTCCGAACTCCTCGATTCGGCGACTCTGCTCTTCGCTCGCCATGGCGTGGAGAGCGTGAACAGCAACCAGATCGCTCGCGGAGCCGGTGTGGGGGTCGGGAGCTTCTACAACCAGTTCAGCGACAAGTGGGAAATCCACCAGGCCGTGATGCTTCGGACCCTCGAGGGGCTTCGAGACCATCTCGGCCGCGAGGCCGCGCCGGCGAGCGCGCCGGTCGAGACCCAGGTGCGGGCCCTGGTGGATTCGGTTCTGAGCTTCGCACTCGAGAGGCCCGACGCCTTCCGGGTGGCATTCAGCTCCGAGGCCCTCGCCCGTCGTCCGGTTCCGGGCGGCGAAGGCGGCGCCCGCCCCCAGGTGGGGTACTCGACGCGGGTCACCGAGCGCCGGCTCGAGGAGCTGCAGCGCGCCGGCCGCCTCGACCCCGCGATCCACCCCGCGGTCGCGGCCCGCGCCTTCGTCGCAATGCAGAACGCCGTGGTGTGCTGGTGGCTCGACGATCCCTCACGCGCGAGTCGGGAAGAGGTGAGTGAGACGCTGGTGCGACTCCATCCCGCGATCGCGGCCCGCCTGGGCTGAGTGCCAGGGTGCCCGAAGGCCGGAGACGAGAAGGTTCGATAGCAGCGGGCTACGATGACTCGTCCGCGTGCGTGGTCGATCGCGCCATTGCGCTGCGGACCTTGCTCGAGGAAGTCCCCAGATGAAGCGGATCATCGTGACCGGAGCCGGCGGAGCCCCTGCGAACAACTTCGTTCGCTCCCTCCGCATGGCGGACGAGCCGATCCACATCGTCGGAATCGACTGCGACAAGTTCAAGATTCATCGGGCCGAGACAGACGAGACCCACCTCGTCCCCCGCATCACCGAGCCCGACTA
>CBDUYG010000210.1:0-6314 GCA_965371385.1 uncultured Myxococcales bacterium
TCGCAGACGCCGCGAAATCGGCTGAGGCGTCCGCCTGCCGCACACCACTCGGCGTCACCGATCTCGTGTGCCCCGAACGGGCTTACCGACGGATACCGGATCGTGGCCGGAAACTGTCGGGCCCGCTTGCTCTGCTGATCGTTCGACCAGCCGTCCCCCCGGCACTTCGCTTCGTACATCGCCTCATCGGCGAATTACGGCCCTTGCCCCGCCAGATCGCAGGCGGCGTGGACTACCGCCTGCACCACCCTGGCAATGTCCGTCGGGCTCATCACCAGCGGAGGCATGACGATGACGCGATCGCCCAGCGGGCGAACGATCACGCCGTGGTGTCTGGCGCGCATACAGACGCGGTGCCCCAGACGCTCGATGTCGTGGGGGTTGGCCAGCTCGATCGCCGACATCATGCCGCGCTGGCGCGTGCCGGCGCACAGATCCTCGGGCACTTCGCCGAGCGCCTGACGGAGCGCTTCGATGCGCTCGGGCAGACCCGCCAGCGCCCGGTCGAGCAGCCGGATGGAAGCCAGCGACGCGGCGCAACCCAGGGCGTTTCCCGTGTAGGTGTGTCCGTGGAAGAACGTCCTGTCCTGGCCATGGGGGCCGCGGAAGGCATCGAAGATTCGCTCGGTCGCGAGGGTCGCCGCCATTGGCAAATACCCTCCGCTCATGCCTTTGGCCAGGCACAGGATGTCGGGCTCCACGCCGACCTGTTCCATCGCAAAGCGGGTGCCCGTGCGACCGAAGCCGGTGGCTACCTCGTCGGCCACCAGCACCAGTCCGGCCTCGCGACACGATTGCAACACGCGGCGTAGGAAATCGGGTGAGTGCATGCGCATGCCCGCAGCGCCCTGAACCAGCGGCTCGAAGATGAACCCGGCAAGCTCGTGGCCGTGCTGCTCGAGCAACGCTTCGATCGACGAGAGGCACGCGGCCTCATCGGACGGGTCGCCGTGGTCGGGCGAAGGGAAGCGCACCGCGTCGAAGAGCAGGGGCCGGTAGATGCTGTGGAACAGATCGATGCCGCCCACGCTGACCGAGCCCAGGGTGTCGCCGTGGTAGGCCTCGGCAAATCCTGCAAAGCGCGTTCGTTCGGTCTGTCCGCTTTGTTGTTGAAATTGGAAGGCGATCTTCAGCCCCACTTCGGCAGCGGTGGATCCAGAGTCGGAAAAGAAGACCCGGCACAGTGTTCCAGGTGTGATCTCCACGAGCGAGCGAGCGAGCTCGATCGACGGCGTGCTGGCGAGGCCGAGCAGCGTGCTGTGGGCAACCCGATCGAGCTGTTCGCGGAGCGCCTGGTCGATCTCCGGCACGCGGTGGCCGTGCACATTGGTCCACAGCGAGCTGACGCCGTCGAGGTAGCGGTGGCCATCGACGTCGATGAGCTCGACGCCCTCGGCGCGCTCGATCACCAGGGGGTCCGTCGAGTCCCACTCATCGTGCTGGGTGAAGGGATGCCAGACGTGAGCGAGATCCCAGGCGCGGAGCTGGTCGGGTGTGGGCATGCGGCTACCGGGTGTCCTGTCCCAGAAGTTCGCCTGCATTCGAGTCCATGTGCGGGTCGCGGTTGCGATTCGTGACTTGGTACTCACTCATGGTCTGCCAGGCGTCCTGCATCGTCGGCTCCTCGGTGTGGAGCTGGAGTATAGTAGGCTGCGTCCCGGAGATCGGGCGAATCGAACGCCCCTGCCCGTCGCGGGTGGGATTCATCGTGAGGGGCTGGAGAGGGGGTGAGTCGTTCCGCTCCAGAACGCCGAGATTGCCGAGCGATTGGAGCGATACGCGGATCTGCTCGCGATCGAGGGCGCCAACCCGTTTCGCGTGCGGGCCTATCGAAATGCAGCGATGACGATTCGCTCGGCCCCGCGCCGGCTCGCGGAAATGGTGGACGCCGGAGAAGATCTCTCCCAGCTTCACGGCGTCGGCAAGGCGATCGCCGCGAAGATCTCCGAGATCGTGACGACGGGCCACCTGCGCGCGCTCGAAAGTCTGGAGCGCAGAGAGGGGCCGGGGCTCGTCGACCTGCTCCGGATTTCGGGCCTCGGGCCAAAACGTGTCAGAGTGCTCCACGATCTTCTGGGCGTGAGTTCACTCGACGAGCTTGCCAGGGCGGCCCGAAGGGGTGACGTCTCGAAGCTGCCCGGCTTTGGCCACAAGACGCAGAGCGCCATCCTGGCTGCGATCACTCGTGGCGCTCCCGGGCGGGGTCGTCTTCCGTGGGCCGAGGCCGAGCCCATCGCCGAATCTCTCGTCGAATTCCTGGGCGGACTGCCCGGGGTCCTGCGCGTCGAGGTCGCGGGTAGCTACCGGCGCCGGTGCGAAACCGTCGGCGATCTCGATCTGGTAGTCGCATGCGCCGACGGCAAACCCATCCTCGAGCGATTCGCGGAGTACGAGGACGTGTCCGTGGTGGTGTCCCTCGGATCCACGCGTGCGAGTGTCGTGCTCCGCTCCGGGCTCGAGGTGGATCTGCGGGCCGTCCCCAGGGAGAGCTTCGGTGCCGCGCTCCACTATTTCACGGGATCGAAGGCCCATGTCGTCGCGGTTCGTCGGCTGGCGATGGAGCAGGGGCTCAAGGTCAACGAGTACGGGGTCTTCCGCAACGACGAGCGGATCGCGGGCGAGCGGGAGGAGGACGTCTTCACGAGGGTCGGTCTGCCCTACGTCGAGCCCGAGCTGAGGGAAGACCGCGGCGAGATCGAGGCCGCTGCGAAGGGCGAGCTGCCCCGGATGCTCGAGCTGGGCGACATTCGCGGGGACCTCCACGTCCACACGCGGGCGAGCGACGGGCGCGGAACGCTGGAGGCGATGGTCGGCGAGGCGCGAGCCCGGGGCTATGAGTATGTTGCGATCACGGACCACACGCAGGCATTGCGCGTTGCCCACGGTCTCGACCGCAACCGCCTGAGCGAGCAGCTGCGCGCGATCGATCGTATGAATGAGCGCCTGGGCGATATCACTTTGTTGAAGTCGGCCGAGGTGGACATCCTCGAAGATGGGTCCCTCGATCTCGCGGACGATCTGCTGGCCCAACTCGACATCTGCGTAGGTGCGGTCCACTCCCACCTGGGCCTCTCGGCGCGCAAGCAGACCGAGCGCATCCTGCGCGCGATGGATCACCCGCGGCTGCAGGTGCTCGCCCACCCGACGGGCCGGCTGATCGGAAGCCGTGACACGTACGCGCTCGAGATCGAGCGCATCATCGAGGGCGCGGCCGACCGCGGCTGCTGGCTCGAGCTCAACGCACAGCCGCTGCGCCTCGATCTCTCCGATGTCTGGGTGCGGGCCGCGCGCGACGCCGGAGTGCGGATCTCGATCGCGAGCGATGCCCACTCGCCCGAGCAGCTCGACTTCATGCGCTTCGGCGTCGCCCAGGCGCGGCGCGGGTGGATCGAGAAGCGTGATGTCGTCAACACCCTCGCTCTTTCGCGCCTTCGCAAGCTGATGCGGCGTTGACGCGTCCGATTGATGTGCCGACCCGCCGGGTCGGGTCGGGTCATTCGGCCGGATCGGCCGATGCCGTCGGAGGCTGCCATCGAATCACGGCGGCGATATCCTCCGGTCCGGAGATGCGATGAGGCCGGATTACCTGATCGTTGGAAGCGGGCTGTCGGCGTTGGCCTTCGGCGCCTTGATGGCGCGGGCGGGCAAGCGGGTAAGCTTGCTCGAGGCCCACTACGCGCCCGGTGGCTACGGTCACACCTTCAGCTATACCCATGCCTCCGACGTGTACCGTTTCAACGCGCAGCTCCACTATGTATGGAACTGCGGTCCCGAGGAGACCGTCGGCCGCTTCCTGCGCAAGCTCGGGCTCGAGGACGAGGTCACCTTCGAGCGTCTGGATGGCAGTGGTTTCGATCGAATGCGCATGCCCGGGTATGCGCTCGACATCCCGAACGACTGGGACATGCTGATCTCCCGCCTCGCCGCGTTGTTTCCCGGGCACGCTGATCGCTGTCGTGCCTTCCTGGACGAGGTACGCGGGGTAGAGCGCGAGATCGACTCTCTCCCTCCCGCGCCGCGCGCCCTTCGGATGATCCCACGGCTCCATCGCCTGCGCCGGATCATCCGGTACCGCAACGCCACACTCCAGGACGTGTTCGACGCGTTCAGGCTTCCACTCGCGGCTCAGACCCTTCTCGCGCTGCAGTGGCCGGATTTCCTCTTGCCACCGAACAAGCTCTCTTTCTTTGCGTGGGTGGCACTCTTCACCGGCTACATGGGCGGCGCGTACTATCCCACCCGTCACTTCGAGCACTTGATCGAGACCCTGGTTGCGACCATTCGCGGTTGCGGTGGTGAGGTGCGGCTGAGACATCGGGTGACCGGCTTCTTGCTGGATGGGAAGCGGGTCAGCGGGGTGGTGGCCGAGGAGGTGGACGACGATGGTATCTCGACCGGCCCCGTGCATGAGTTCCACGGGGCCGAGGTCATCGCGAACATGGATCCCCGCCGAGTGGCCGAAATGCTGGGCCCCGAGCGATTCTCGCGCCGCGTTCGCAATCAGCTCCTCTACGAGTACTCACCGTCGAGCTTCATGGCGTACTGCGTGGTCGAGGGCCTCGATCTGCGAGATCATGGGTTCGGTCGATCGAACCTGTTTCACACGGATGAGCCCGATTTGAACCTCGCCTTCGAAGCGATGCTCGAGCGCGGGGACTACTCGAAGCCGAGCTTCGCGGTCACGGTCCCGACCCTGCTCAGCGAGGACCGATCCGACTGCCCGGCCGGAAAGCAGATCATCGAGTTCCTCACCGTGGCGGACTACGAACGCTTCAAGAACCTCCGTTTCTCGAAGCCGAGGCAGTACACCCTCGCGAAGCGCAGCATTTTCGAGGCGATCCTCGACGTGGTGGAGCGCGACTACGTGCCGCAGCTCCGCGAGCACATCGTTTTCAAGATGCTCGGGAGTCCCACGACCAACGAGCGATACGGCAACAGCCCCCTGGGCAACTCCTACGGCTCCAGCATGACGCCCGCAAACATGGGTGCCTCGCGACTGAGCTGGCAGAGCTCGCTGCCGGGGCTCCACTTCTGCAACGCCACTTCCGGCTACGCAGGATTCGCCGGCACGATCTGGACCGGATCAGCCCTCTACGAGCAGCTCACTGGAGACACCTTCCTGTAGTGCTCATGTTGTAGTGCTCACGCTGTAGTGCTCACGGAATCGAGGCACCGCCCAGGAGCCTGGAGACGGCGAGCGCCGAGGTGACCGCGCCCTCCTGGAGCCCGTCTCCGAGCCAGGCACCGACGTGGAAGGTGTGGTTCTCACCGTTGCTGTCCAGCACTTCGTCGTGCCAGCGCTGGGATTCCACGGTGTAGTCGGGTGCGTGGTGCTCCTGGCGGTGTATCACCTTCTCCGGGTCGATCCATTCGTCGATCCCGAAGGCGAGTCCAAAGGCGCGCTCCTCTTGCTCGGGCACACCGCACAGGGCGTTCAGGTAGCAGTTGTAGCCCCCCCGGCCAGGCTCGGTTTCGATCACGTCGAACTCGGTCATCAGCTCCAGGCCCCGCCGGATGTACAGGCTTCGATCGTGATGTACGAGGGTGTGGATAAGGTTTGCCCGCCATGCACCAAAGCGACGGAGCTCGGCCTCGGTGGGACTCTCGAGCAATGCCAGGGTCTGGTCGGGAGGCGCAGCGAATACGATCTTGTCGAACGAGCGCGCCACTCCCGATGCCATCTGCACCGTCACTCCACGCTCGCCCCGCGCCACCCGGGTCACGTGAGCATCGGTGTGCACCGCCCCCGAGAGGCGCTCGACGATTCGACCGAGGTAGTCCCATGAGCCACCGACCAGGCCCACCCATGCCTCCGCGCGCTCGAAGGCGTGCAGCATGGGGATCGTGAGGCCCGCGGGCATCTGCCGTACTCGTTCGTAGGGGATCGAGTAGGCGTAGGTGGCGAGCAGCGCGGCCCAGCGATCCGCGTCCGTATCCGTGAGAAGATCCCCGAGCGTGAGTGTGTCGAGCGTGGCCTCGGGCAAGGTGCTTCGTCTATTGAAGCGGCCCTCCTGCATGCGGAGCTCGAGCAGGTCGATGAGCTGCCTCAGACGCTCGCGAAGCGACCCTCCAGCCCGCTTCATCGAGCCGGGCGAGAGATGGTGGACCCCGTCGTGGGTCCAGAAGGTGGTGGTGCCGGGAACCGGTCGCGTGACGCAGCCTAGAGAGTCGAACAAGCGCATCAGGGTCGGAAAGTTGCGCCGTTCGAACTCGATGACGCCGGCGTCCAGGGTCAATCCCGGGCCCAGATCGCACTCGACGTTCCGGTTGAGGGTGCGCACATGGCCGCCGAGGACCGGTTCCTTCTCGAAAAC
>CBDUYG010000211.1:0-6307 GCA_965371385.1 uncultured Myxococcales bacterium
AACCAGAACCCCAACTACTCGGTCGCCAACAACGATCACTATCGGGCCCTCGAGGACAGCGGGGCGAATCTGGCTCTCGATACCGTGCTCGTGGCACGCAATCAATCCCAACTCAACGGCATGAGCGACGCCGAGGCGGCCGGGGTCATCACCACGCGGGCGGCCGGCAAGGCCTTTTTCAGCGCAGGGACGAATCGCCGGATGCTTCGCTACCTCGCGATCAACTATTTGTGCCGTGACATGGAAGCCCTGCAGGACAACACCCTGCCGATCGACCGCATTCGTCAGGACGTGCCGCGCAGCCCGGGAGGAGACAGCCGGATCTTCTTGAATACCTGTTCGGGCTGTCATACCGGGATGGATCCGATGTCCGGAGCCTTCGCCTACTTCGAGTGGGAAGGAGACGACGACGATCCGGACGCCGGCCGGGTTCGCTACACGCCGGGCATCGTCTCGGCCAAGCACCTGATCAACGCGAACACCTTCCCCTTCGGCTACGCCACGATCGACGACCGCTGGGACAACTACTGGGTCACGGGGCCGATCTCGGTGCTGGGCTGGCGAAGCCCGCAGACCGGCGGCTACGGCCCCAAGAGCATGGGCCGGCAGATCGCCGACAGCGAGGCGTTCTCGCGCTGTCAGGTCCAGAAGGTGTTCGAACAGGTCTGCTTCCGGCCGCCCAGTGACGAAACCGACCGCACCCGGGTCGAGACCATTCGAGAGGACTTCGAGGCCAACGGATACGACCTGCTCGACGTCTTCGCCGAGACCGCAATCTACTGCTCGGAAGGCCTCTAGGTGAACGAGATGAAATCGATCATGCCGAACTCTCGATCCTTGATCGCCCCGATCCTGGCGTCGCTCTTCCTCGCGGCCCTGGCGGGCTGCGGCAACTACGGTGGAGACTCTTCGGGTCCCGACACCTCGGGCGGAGGCGGGAGCACCACGTCCCAGGAGAACACGACCATTGGCCTGAGCGAGTCGGAGCAGCTCGAAGCCTTCACGACCACCGTCTATCCGGTCGTTCGGCAGAATTGTGCCGGCGGCTGCCACGATACGGGCGCGCGTAGCGCTCCCTTCCTCTTTGCCAACCGGGACGAGAGCACGGCGTACACGGTGATCACGGAGAGCCAGAAGGTCAACCTCAGCGCGCCCGATCGGTCGCCTGTCGTGCGCAAGCTCGGCTCTCCGGAGTTCCACAACTGCGGCAACAACTGCGCGGCGATCCAGACCGAGATGCTCGCTGCGGTGATGGAGTGGGCCGGGATCATCGAGGAGAGCGGAGGGGCGGCCGGTGAGCAGGTTGCGGTCGACGCGATCGCGAGCGGAGTGGTCGCGTACACCGAGGGCAGCCCCGATGAGAACGGCGAGCGCTACGAGGCAAACCTGATCGCCTTCTACGATTTCAAAACCGGGGGCGGTGGAGTGGTCTGGGATCAGAGCGGCGTTGATCCCCCCATCAATCTCCAGCTCAGCGGCAGCTACGAGTGGATGGATTCGTGGGGAATCGTCTTCAACGAAGGCCAGGCAACTGCATCGAAGGACAACAGCAGCAAGCTCTACAGCCAGATTGCGACGCCCGGAGTTGGCACTCAGCAGTACACCGTCGAGCTCTGGATCAACAACGAGAACACCACCCAGGAAGACGCTCGAATCATCAGCTACAGCCGCTTTTCGAATGAACGCGCCTTCAGCCTCGAGCAGCAGCAATACCAGTACGAATTCAGGCAGCAATCCCTGGCGGCCACCAGCGGCCTCGACGGCCGCGAGTCCCTGATCACCTACGACGTCGATCAGGACGCCCAGGAGACGCTCCAGCACGTCGTGATCACCCACGACCTCTTCCGGGGCCGGCGGATCTACGTCGATTCGGTCTTTACCGGCGATGAGGATCCGGTGGATCCGGCACGCCTCTGGACCTGGGGGACGCGCAACTTCCTCAGCCTCGGGGCCAACCGCGAGGGCCGAGGGCACTGGCGCGGACAGATCAGGATGCTCGCGATCTACAAGGAGGCTCTCTCGGGTGAAAAGATCCGCAAGAACTTCATCGCCGGTGTCGGGAAGCGGATTCGCCTCGATTTTTCCTTGAGAGATTGGACGGGAAACGACGCCGAGGTGCAGTTCTCGGTGACCTCTCTCGACAACAATACCTACCTGTTCTGTCAGCCGACCTTCGTGGGAAGCGGCATCAACGGCATGCGGGTCAAGAACATGCGCGTCCAGGTCAATCCCGCGGATACCTCGGGGCCGGCCGCCGAGGGGCAGGGGTTCACGAATCTCGATGTGGTGCTGACCGGCTCGCGCCATCAGGTATCGCGAGGTTGCTCCCTGGTGCCGAGGATCGATGGCCCCGACCAGGACAAGTTCACCATCGTATTCGAAGAGCTCTCGAACTTTTCCGATCCCGAGGAGGATCAGGTCTACGAGTACGAGATCGACCTTGCGACCCGCCCGCGGCCTCCGGATACGGGTTTTCGAGACTTCTCGCGCATCCGGGCCACGCTCTCGTCGCTGACGGGAGTGAATCCGCGTCTCGACCGCGCCGTCGATCCGAACAACGTGGAGACGATCCAGGAGATCTACGAAACCCTCGAAGGGCAGCTGCCGAGCACCGTCGATGCACGAGCGATCGTCTCCTCCCACCAGGTGGGAGTGACGAAGCTGACCTTCGAGTACTGCGTCGAGATGGTCGATCGGCCCGCCCTGCGCGAGGCCGTCTTCGGAAGCGAATTCGAGACGGGGAACCCCTCCTTCTTCCAGAGCGATGTTGCCACTGCGTTTGCCGACCCGATTCTCTCGGACCTGCTCGTCGAGCGATTCGTGGATCACGCCTTCGGAGTCGAGCAGATCGACGACCAGCCCCTGCTCAGCGAAATCATGGACGATCTCGATCAACTTCGGGATCAGCTCACGGATCCCCTTCAATGCGGACCCTGCGATGCCGAGCGAACGCGCAGCATCGCCAAGGGCCTTTGCACCGCCGTCGCCGCCAGCGCCGCGGTCATGCTTCACTAGGCCGGAGAAGAGACGTGGCCAGGAAAATCGAGATCGGACAGGAGATCCACCCCTTTCGTCACAACGATCACAAGCGCCCGGTGACGCGGCGGCAGTTCCTCGCTCAGGGATTCCTGACGGGAGCCGCAACGGTGACCGCGCCCAGCTTGATGAGCCTGATGGGAGGCTCGCGCATCGCACGGGCCCAGGCGCTTCCGGGCTGCACGTCGCCGGTGGGTGGCGCCGGAATGATTCCCTTCATCTGCATCGACCTCGCGGGAGGCGCGAACATCGCGGCCTCGAATGCGATGGTGGGCGGACCCGGCGGTCAGGAGGATCTCCTGGGCCAGTCTGGCTATACGAAGCTGGGACTTCCGCCCGAGCTGTCTCCCCGGCAATCGGTCGTCGACGTGGTCAACCGAGACCTCGGTCTGCTCTTCCACAGCGATAGCGCAATGCTCGCGGGCATCGTTTCCAAAGCGCTGCCGGGGACCCTGGCCCAGGTGAATGGCGTCGTCTTCTGCTCGCGCTCGCTCAACGATACCGAGAACAACGAGCTCAACCCCCTCTATGGGATCGCCAAGGTGGGATCCGACGGCGGACTCCTGACCCTGATCGGCTCGCGCGCCTCGGAGTCGGGGGGCAAGTCCCTGGCCCCGATGCACCTCATCGACCCCACCCTGCGGCCCACCAAGGTGAGTCGGGCCTCGGATGCCACCGGTCTCGTGGACAGCGGACGTATCTCCGAGTTTCTCGACGAGTTCGGCGCGGCAAAGGTGGTCGAGGCGGTCGAGCGGATCTCCGCGCGAAAGGTGACCCGGCTCGAGGAGCTCGGCGAGCAGGCGATCGCAACGTCGGTTCTGCGCTCCGCCTACATGGAGAGCACCCAGCTCGTCCAGATCTACAGCGACCCCAACGCCCTCAACCCCGAGGCGGACGACATCATCACGGGTCTGCCCGACAGCATCTTCACGGCGGCGGAGCTCAACCAGAGCACCTTCGAGAAGACCGCGGCGATCATGAAGCTGGTGGTCGAGCAGCATGTGGGTGCGGGCTGCATCGAGCTCGGGGGTTACGACTATCACGACAGCACGCGGACGACCGGAGAGGCCAAGGACTTCGCCGCCGGTCAGGTGATTGGAGCCTGCCTCGAATACGCCGCGCGTAGCTGCAACGATCTCGTGATCCAGGTCTTCAGCGACGGCTCCCTGGCTTCGAACGGGGAGGCGGACGGAGGGGCCAACGGCAAGGGGGTCTGGAAGGGCGACAATACCAGCGCCGCGGCGTCGATCATGCTCGTCTTCAGCAAGGATACCCTCGCGGGGCGGCCCCGGATGGTCGTCGACACGAGCCAGGACTCCGGCTTCCGAAACCAGATCGGATTCTTCAGCCTGGACGGCTCGGCCGACACGGCCGCGACCGAGATCAGCAACAGCCCCGCCAAGCTCTCCGAGGCGATCGTTCTCAACTATCTCGCCCTCCACGGCCTCGACAACGAGTTCACGACGCGCCTGCCCGAGTGGACCCTGGGCCAGGCCGGCAGCCGAGACAGCCTGGTGGCCTTCGAGCCCATCCGCTGATCGGCGGGCCCCCAGGCTACGAAGTGGACGCGTGAAGAGTCGCCCCGGGCCCCCAGGATTGCCTCAAGAGGGGCGTCGGATCAGCCGTAACGATGCGTGAGAAGTGCGTATATCCGGCCGCAATTCGCTGATCCGCCGGAGACAATCGCTGGAACTGGCTTCTCGGGGCGCGGGAGGGTGCGGAGGCCGATCGAGAAGGCCCGGCGCCGGCTCGCACGAGCCCCGGAACGCCCGGAGTCGAATCCCAGATGAAAATTCGAAGCCTGGTCCTGGGCACATGGCTCCTCTCCATTGCCGTCGCGGCCCTCTCTGCTGACGTTGTCCTCGCGGCGGAGAATCAAGAGCTCTGGGACGACTATTTCGATTATGCATATGTCTACTCTTCTGCGGATGCCGAAGCTCTCGAGACGAGGCTCGCCGAGTACGGCCGGGAGGCTGGCATCGAACTCGATGCTCTCATCGTCCAGCGTTACGAACTCGAGACCGCGGCGCGCCTCGACAAGAACGGGGTGCGGCGCAAGGCCATCGCCTATCTGCTCCAGTATCTCTCGAATGGCAGCGTCGAGTCCCTCGAGCAGAGCGTCGATGCCATCAGGAGATTCCGGGGACAGAAGGGGCGTCACGAAAACCTCTACTGGCTTCACTACATCATGGCCCACCAGGCCCTGGAGAAGGGTGATGCCGATCTCTTCGTGGCCCATATGCTCGACCTCTGGCTCGCCGTGGTAACGCCCCTGGAGAGCGCCTATGCGTCCCTCGAAGCGATCTCCCTCAGTCAGTCCAGCAACTCGGGCTTCGTCCCCGCGCTGCCCTTCGCCTACGAGAACATCTCCCGGCTGATCGTGATTCGCAGCCAGGAGCGCGGGCTCTCGCGCGACCTCGATCCGCTTGCCGCGATCGTTCGGATGCTTCACGACCAGCGGGTCGGAACCCACCCCGACGTGATTCCGCTCGAGGCCTCCTCGAAGCCCTACCTGGATCGAATCGTGGCGCGTCTCGACGGTCCGGAGTCGGACGCCGGCAGCCTCACCTTCACCCTCGCGCTCTTCCAGGCCGGGCGGGTTCACGACAAGGCCCGCGCTCTGCTCGCGACCGAGGGACTGAGCGAGGAGACCATCGACGCCTTCGATGCCACGAGTGAAGCCTACGAGCTGGCATTCAACCGATGTGAGACGATTCAAGGCGAGGCTGCAGTGCACACCCGCGTGCTGCGCCAGCTCGGCGAGATCCAGGCCGCGAAGCAGCGGCTCGGCGTCGATCCCGAGATCGAGACGCCCTTCGACATCGAGGATGCGATGAGGGTCTATCGCGAGCTCCACGATCGCCGGTCCAGGGGCGAGTGGGTGGAGCTGGGTTTTCGCACGAACGGCCGGAAGGCGACGATCGAGATCATGAACGGTCTCTGGCAGGAGATCCAGGAGGCGAGCCTCAATACGGCGGACTACTACCTGAGCCGTAGCCTTTCGGACAAGGCGGCCGCCGAGGACCATGTTCGCAGCGCGGCCCGCGTCTATGCTCGCTACCTCTCGTTCTTCGGGGATTACGCCAAGGTGGAGTCGGCCTCCCTGCTCCCGGACTCGGCGTATTTTGCCGCCTACGAGTCTGCGAGGGGCTACGCAGATTCGTATCTCGCGTTCTCCGATGGCGACCTGAAGCAGGCCGAGATCGATCTCGCAGTCGAGCGCTACAGCCTCGCGCTTCGCAGCTATCCCTTCGATCGCAAGCTCTGGGGC
>CBDUYG010000212.1:0-6267 GCA_965371385.1 uncultured Myxococcales bacterium
ACCCCAACCCGCTCCCGAGGCGATTGCTCCGCCCCAGTCCGTGCCCGCCCCGGCTCCCGCGGCTCCCGCCCCGGAGCACACCGGGGTCGTGGATCGTGCGCGACTGGTGCTGGTCGCCGATCCCTCGGTCGATAGCGGCAAACGGACAGTCAACGCGCTGGCGAGCTGGGGCATGCATCCGATCCTGGTGCACGACGGCGTCGAGGCGATGCTCACGATCCAGCGCATGCTGCCGCGGGCCGTCATCCTCGACGCGGCGCTGCCCAAGATGTTCGGATTCCAGGTATGCGAGGTCATCAAGCGGAACGAGAGCCTGCGCGATACGAGAGTGGTGCTGATTGGCGCGATCCACGATCGCGATCGCTATCACAGGCCACCCAGCGAGCTCTACGGCGCGGATGTCTATCTGGAGCACCCGGATCTTCCCGATGGTCTCCGGCCGATCCTGGAGCGGCTCGGGTTCGAGCTGACGGGTGGTGAGGCCGAGGCTTCGGGCTTCGCCGAAGCGCCCTCTCCCGATCCGGCGATCACGGTTCCCCCGATCCAGGCCCCGCCCGTCCAGGCTCCTGCCCCGGCCGTCGCTCCACTCGCGGCCCCTGCCTCCGCTCCGGCCGCGCAGGACGAGTTGGCCGACGAGAGAGCCAAGGCCGAGCGATTGGCGCGAATCGTGGCCTCCGACATCGTGCTCTATCAGCCCGAAAAGTTTCGCGAGGCGATCAGTCAGGGCAATGTCGTCGAAGCGATGGATGCCGAGATCGAGGAGGCGAGGGCGCTCTTCCGCCAGCGTGTGGACGAGCGGGTGCGGGAAGAGCGCGACTTCATCGTGGAAGAGCTGCTGCGAGTCGCACGAGAGCGGGGAATGCAGTGAGAGACGCCCACGACCAGCGGGAGCGCAGCAGCATCCTCTCCGGACTCGGGAGCGAGGACGAAGAGCTGCGGCGCCTCTCGGTCGAGCGGCTTCTGGCCCTGCCCGTCGCCGAAGCGATCCCGCGTCTGGTCGAGAGCCTCGGCGATTCGAGCTGGCGCGTTCGCAAGGCCGGTGTCGAACAGCTGGCAGGTTGTTCCAACTCCGATGCCGTCGATCGCGCCTTGATCGCAGCCCTTGCCGACGGTGAGAGCCCCGGTCGCCGCAACTCCGCCGTCGAGGCGTTGGTCCTGAGTGGCGAGCGGGTCGTCCCGCGCCTCATCGATGAGCTCGCAAACGAAGATGGCGATGTGCGAAAGCTGGTGGTCGATACGGTCGCAGGAATCGGTGGCGGCCTCGCCCGGGAGGCGATGGTCGCGACCCTGTCCGATGTCGATCCCAACGTACGCGGGGCCGCAGCGGAGGCCCTGGGTGTGATTGGTGGTGAGGCTGTCGAGGCTCCCCTCTTCGCGTGCGTCACGAACGACGATGAAGACCAGCTCGTGCGCTTCTCGGCCCTGCGCGCCCTGGCGGATCTCGAAGCGCAGGTACCGGCAGCCGAGCTGAACGGTGTGCTCGAGAATCCGGTGCTGTGCCCGGCAGGCTATGCGCTGCTCGGCTACGCCGAGGGCGAGGATACGACCGAATACCTGCTCAAGGGGCTGGCGGCAAAGTCCCGTGTCAGTCGCGAAGCCGCGATGGAGGCGCTGCTCCGCACCCTGTCGCGCATGGACGGTGACGAATCCGACCGGCTGATCGAACGAATTCGAGCGGTCGCGCTGGCCTCCGATACGTTGATTCCGCTGACGACCGAGCGGCTCTCCGATGCAGATCTCGCGACCCGCCTGGTGCTCGTCCAGTTCCTGGGGCTGGTGGGCGCCCGGGAATCGATACGGGCGATCCTCGAGGCGTGTCGCGACGAAGCCATCGCCGAGGTTGCCCAGGCGACCCTCGAGTCCCTCGGCGAGTTGGCCGAGGCCGTCGTCGATGAGATCTGGGATGGTCTCGACGACGTACTGCGGCGCCATGCCTGCCGCTTCATGGCGCGCGCTCGCGGAGAGGTCGGAGGTGCGCGCACGCTCTCCGCCCTCGACGGCAGTGATGTGGAGCTGCGCGTCTCGGCGGCCCGGGCGCTCGGAGTGCGGGGCGAACTCTCGGCCTTGCCGGCCCTGATGCGGCGCCTCGAGGTCGCGGGGCGCAGCGACGAGCTCGAGGCCGAAGAGGAGCGCGCCGCGCTGATCGACGCGCTGGTTGCCCTTTCGGAATCCGGTTGCGCAAGCTCGTGCTCCCGGGTGAGTGAGACGGTCGAGCATCTGGCGGCCCACCTCGAGGGTGCGGGCGAGGAAGTTCGTCTCGCGATCGTGACCGTGCTGGGCCGGATCGGACGCCGGGAAGAGACCGAGCTCGTGGCCTCCCTGCTCAAGGATCCGAGCGATCGAGTGCGCCGGGTCGCGGTCGAGGCGTTGGCGGGTATCGACGCCGACGCGGGCTGGGAATCCCTGCGCCTGGCCATGGCGGATGAGGCCGCGATCGTACGGATCGCCGCAGCGGCCTCCCTCGCCGGCTCGAGCGCCCCGGATGTGATCGAGGATCTCGAGCGCCTGGTGCACGACGATGACTGGCGTGTGCGTGCTGCAACCATGCGGGCGATTGGTATCCACTGCGAGAGCCGGCAGAGCTGCAGCACGAGTGAGCACGGTGTTCGTCTGATCGAACGCGGCCTCCTGGACGAGGGCACGGTCGCGGTCGAGGCGGTCACGGCTCTCGACCAGATCGGTGGAGACGCAGCGGCCCGGGTCGCCGTGGGACTCCTCGATCATGCCGAGCCCGAACTCGTGCAGTCCGCCGTCGCGTGCGTCGGGAGGCACGGAGACTCCGACGCGCTGGTCGAGCTGCTGCCGCTGGTGAGCCACGGGAGCTGGTTGGTGCGCGCCGAAGCGATCCAGGTGCTGGCCGAACGACGGGTCGCCCAGGCGCTGCCGGCACTTCTTCGCCGACTCGAGGCGGAGCAGGACAGCTTCGTGCGTCAGGCGATCCTGAGCGGTCTGAATAGGCTGGAGGCGTAGCGGCGGTGTTGATCGGGAGGCAGAAGACGCTCAAGATGAGCGACACCGAGTTTCGCATGTTCTGCGAGCTGCTCAAGAATCGATGTGGTCTCCACTTCGATTCCAATACGCGATTTCTCGTCGAACGACGCCTCGCCCGCCGGGTCGCCGCGCTGGATCTCGGAAGCTTCGCCAGCTATCACTATTATCTGCGCAGTGGTCACGAAGGGGATGAGGAATTCTCCCGCGTGATCGACGAGCTGACGACGAACGAGACCTACTTCTTCCGAGAGCGCAGGCAGCTCGATGCGCTCATTCACGAGATCATTCCAGACCTCCAGCTGCACAAGCGGAGCGTGGGCGCCCGGAGCCCGATCCATATCTGGTCGGCGGGCTGCTCGAGCGGCGAAGAGCCCTACAGCGTTGCGATGCTGGCTCTCGAGGCCGGCTATCGGCCTGGAGTCGACTTTCGCGTCTATGCCTCCGACATCTCGAAGTCCATGCTGAAGAAGTGCCGGCAGGGCATCTATCGCGAGGCCTCGTTCCGCGAGACCGAGCCTATGCTGCGTGAGAAGTACTTCAGCGAGAAGGACGGACTTCATCGCGTCAGCGACGAAGTCAAGATGATGGTCGACTTCATCCAGATCAACCTGATGGATCGCTCGAAGATCGCCCTGCTGAGCCGCATGGACGTCATCCTATGTCGGAACGTCATCATCTACTTCGACCACGAGACGAAGAAGCGGGCGATCGAGACCTTCTACGACAAGCTCTGCCCCGACGGTTACCTGCTGCTGGGTCACTCGGAATCGCTGATCAACGTGTCGAGCGCGTTCGAGCTCTCGCACCTCAAGAACGACCTGGTCTATCGCCGCCCCGGCGGCGGTGACTCGACGGACGATCCGTGGCAGCGGATCGCAGCCGCCGCGGTGGCGCAGTCGGATGACGGCGGGGAGCTGGCATGAACCCCCGGGAATTCATCCGCGTTCTGGTCATCGATGACTCGGCATTCAGCCGTCGCACGATCACGCGCATGCTCGAGACTTCTCCCCTGGTCGAGGTGATCGACGTCGCGCGCGACGGCGAGGAGGCCCTGCGTAAATCGCTCGAGCTCGAGCCGGACCTCATCACCCTCGACCTCGAGATGCCGCGCATGGACGGCTTCACCTTCCTGCGCCTGCTGATGGCCAGGCGACCCATCCCCGTCATGGTGATCAGTGGCAGGTCCGGAGAGGGCGATGTCTTCAAGGCTCTGGATCTCGGCGCCGTCGATTTCATCGCGAAGCCGACGATGCGGGCGGCTCCGGAGCTCCAGAACATACAGGCCGAGCTGATCCGCAAGGTCCACGCGATCCGGGAGCTGCGCATCGAGAAGGTGAAGGAGCGGATCCTGTCGACGCCGCCGGTATTGGCGAGAGATCCCGAGCCGTGCGCGCGCATCTCCAAGGCGGCGTCGATGGTCGTCATCGGCTCCTCGACCGGAGGGCCCGCGGCTCTGACGCAGACCCTGGGCGCCTTCACCGAGACGCCGCGCTGCGCATTCCTGATCGCACAGCACATGCCCGCCGGCTTCACCCGGGGCTTCGCCGAACGTCTCGATCGACTCACGCGCTTCACGGTCAAGCAGGCGGAAGGGGGCGAGGAACCGGTGTACGGGAGTGTCTTCCTGGCACCGGGTGGCTGTCATCTCGAGCTGGAGAGCCGCGCTGGTCGGATCCTCACTCGGGTCACGGAGTGTGAATCCGGGGACAAATACACGCCCTCGGTCGACCGGCTCTTTCGTTCGGCCGCCAAGCATTACGGATCCGACCTGCTGTCGGTGGTTCTGACGGGGATGGGAGACGACGGAAAGAAGGGAGTCCAGGCCGTCAAGGAAGCGGGCGGTCGTGTGATCGCGGAATCGGAGGAGACTGCGGTGATCTTCGGAATGCCACAACAAGCAATTCGTGCGGGGGTGGTCGATGAAGTGCTCCCGCTTCATGAGGTGCCGAGAGCGATCCAATCTGGCGTGGCGCGAGATGGATCGAAGGCGGCCATGGGAAGGGGGTCTTCATGACCCACGAAGAGATCGACGAGCTGAAGCGGAGACAGGAAGATCGCGGCGCCGCGGTGTTGTCGATCTTCCGGCGGGGCGCCGAGTTCACGAAGCAGATCCTGACGGAGAACGAAGAGCTCCGGGATCGGCTGGCCGAGATCGAGAGCCGTCAGCAGCAGGCTGCGCAGGACCCCGAGGAGTGGGCCAAGCTGCGGGTCGAGCTGGGCACGCGGATCTCGAGTCTCGAGACCGAGAATCGGAGCATCCTCGAGGAGCTGAAGGCGGTCGAGTGCGAGAACCAACAGTTCGCGGAGCGCTATGTGGAGATCGAGGAGGAGAACAACAACCTCGCGAACCTCTACGTGGCGAGCTACCAGCTGCACTCGACCCTCGACGCCGGAGAGGTCCTGTCGGTGATCCTGGAGATCGTCATCAACCTCGTTGGTGCGGAGACCTTCTGCGTCTACGTCTATGACGACAAGGCCGATTGCCTCGAGCCGGTGGCTTCGGAGGGGCGCCCGCTCTCGACCTTTCCCCAGGTCCAGAAGGACGAAGGCTGGGTCGGGGAGTCGGTCGCGTCGGGAGAGGTCGATTCGCTGGACCCCTCGCTGCCGGGCGACGAGGATCCGTTGGTCTGCATCCCGCTCAATATCGACGGCCGGCCCGTGGGAGCGATCGTGATTTACAGCCTGCTCCAGCAGAAGGGTGGATTCTCCCCGCTGGATCAAGAGCTCTTCACCTTGTTGGCGGGTCACGCGGCGACGGCGATCTTTGCCTCGCGGCTCCATTCGGAGTCGGAGCGCAAGCTCAGCACGATTCAGGGATTCATCGACCTGCTGACGAACTAGGAATCAGGTCGGCGCGGGGGCTCGGCCTCCCGAGACCGATTGAGCAAGGAGTTCAACATGGCGCAAATTCGAATCTTGATCGTAGAAGACAGCCCCACCATGCGGCAGCTGCTGGTCTTCGCGCTCAAGCGATTGAAGGGGATCGAAATCGTCGAGGCCAGCGACGGTATGGATGGTCTGCGCAAGGTGACGAGTGATCACTTCGATCTCGCGCTCGTGGATATCAACATGCCGGTGATGGACGGGTTGAAGCTGATCAGCTTGATTCGAGGTGAGCAGAATCTCGCCCAGATACCGATCTGCGTGATCACGACCGAGGGCGCGAAGGAAGATCGCGAGCGGGCGATGGCACTCGGGGCGAACGAGTACCTGACGAAGCCCATCCAGGCGAACAAGGTCCTCTCGGTGGCGAAGGGCCTGCTGAAGCTGGACTAG
>CBDUYG010000213.1:0-6215 GCA_965371385.1 uncultured Myxococcales bacterium
TCTAGCGCGATGCCGCCGAAGGCGAGGGTCCAGATGAGAGCCAGCAGCGTCCAGCCCAGAGTCCCAGGGACCTTGATCAGGAGGAAGGGTGTGTACGTGCCCGCGATGAGGAGATAGATCGCAATGTGATCGAGCTTCTGCAGCAGGTCCTTGGCCCGTGATGCGGGCAGGGCGTGGTAGAGCGTCGAGGCGCCGTAGAGAAGGAGGAGTGTGCTGCCGAAGACGGTGACGGCAAAGGTGTGGGTTGCGGAGCCGCGTGTGAACGCCGCGTAGACCATGATCGCGAGGCCAATCAAGGCCGCGAGAAACCCGAGGCCATGGGAGAGCGCGTGAGCAGCCTCTTCGCGGGACGTGTAAATGGGGAGCGCCGAGGGTGGCGATTCCGTCTCGCCCTCGACTGCGTCGGCTGAGTGCATTCTCGGTGTATCTCCAGCGTGGACCGGTCGAGTCGTGGACATTGCGTTGAAATTGCGATGAAAGTTGCGATGGAACTGGCGGGTGGCGGGTGGCGCGAGCACGAGCGTATCGCGTCGGCCCCGGAGATGGACGCGAAGAGGCGAGATGTCACAGAAGCATTACAGAACGCGCTCCCCTGGTTCCCGCGTGATCGATTGAGAACTATCCTCGGGTCATGCTCTCGCCATCGGGTCCGTCGGCCGTGCTCGCGACCACCCGCTCGATCCCCTACGCCCAGACGATCCTGGCGCTGGAGCTCTCCCAGCTCGCCACGCTGCAGCGGGTGGTGGCGCTGCTCTTTCGAATCGCCCACTCAGAGCCCTATCAGCGCGCCGTAGACCCTCGGGCGGGTGCCAGCGCATTGCACGGGCCGGGCGCCTTCGGCGTTTTCATGGGCTACGACTTCCATCTCGGTGAGGCGGGCCCGCGCCTGATCGAGGTGAACACCAATGCAGGGGGGGCGCTACTCAACGGGCTGCATACTGCGGCGCTCTGCGATCCCGAGCAGCTCGACTGGCTCTGCTGTGATCCGCCGAGCATTGCCGACGTGGAGGCCTTCATCGTAGGGACCTTTCGCTCCGAGCTGACGTCCGTGCGGGGAGACGGGGCCGTGTTGCGCAGTGTAGCGATCGTCGACGAGCGGCCCGGCGAACAGTTCCTGCGGCCGGAGATGGATCTCTTCTGTGAGATCTTCGCACGTCATGGCGTCGAGGCCCGCATCGGTGATACGGCGGATCTCGTGCGCGGCGCGGATGGGAGCGTGGTGCTGGATGGATCGCCGATCGATCTGGTCTATCTGCGCGATACGGATTTCCAGTTGACGAGCCCACGCACGGCGATATTGCGGGAGGCGTGGCTGGCCGATCGCGTCGTGGTTACCCCCACACCGAGGGAGCACCACCTGCTCGCCGACAAGCGACGGCTCGAGATCTTCTCGAGTGAAGAGGCACTCCTCGAGCTGGGCGTGGCTCCGGAAGACGCCGCCTTCCTGACCGAGATCGTTCCCGAGACGCGCCGGCTCTCGTCCATGAGCTTCGATGAGGCCTGGGCGACCCGCCGCGAATGGGTCTTCAAGCCGGCGGGGGCGTACGGGAGCAAGGCGGTCTACCGGGGCGACAAGGTCTCCAAGCGCAAGCTCGACGAAATCTACCCGGAAGAGGGCTTCCTCGCGCAGAGGAGGGTGGATCCGGGCACCATCCCCGTCGAGACGACCGAGGGGACGCGGGAGATGAAGTTCGATATACGCGCCTACGTCTACCGCGACCAGATCTTTCTGCTCGGTGCGCGAGTCTATCAGGGCCAGGTGACGAACATGCGCAGTCCCGGCGGCGGCTTCTCCGCCATCTGCGTGGCTCGGGACGGCGGTTCGTCCGACGGCGGCTGCTGCGCTCCGAGTGCCGACTGATACGCGGCCGAGCCCGCGAATCTTCGCGACGCATCGCTGACCGCGCTCATCCCGATGGCGCTATACTTACTCTGGCTCTGGAGGCTGATCGACATGGACCTGCTTCGATTCCTTACCGTTCCGAGCATTCACCTGGGTTCCCTGCTCTCCGAGGGGTGGGATGCGTTTCGCGGCGCCTCGCAGTGGAACGAGGTGCCGGTCGTTGAGCCCTCGCTGGGCATCGCCCTCGGCGCGATGCTCGATCGTTCGTTCACCATCGTGACCAACATCCTGACGGGCGTGCCGAGTTCCGACGATGTTCGGCGCTTCAACAGCGAAGCCGCGGCGATGCGCGTATTCCTCGAGGAGAATGGCTGGCTGAAGGATCCGGCGAGCTACCACATGACGCCTCCTCCGTTGACGGGTTGGACCTCCGAGGAACACTCCACCTGGCTCGGGCCGAGACGCCAGCGCTATCAGCATGTCTCGTGGCCCAGCGGTTACGAGCCTCACCCGGGAGAACCGGGTCGAGATCACTGGCTCTCGCGGGAAAAGAACCGAACGATGCACGCCTATGTGATGGAGCACGAGGGCGAGCCTCGTCCGTGGCTCGTATGTACCCACGGTTTCGGGATGGGGACTCCGCTGATCAACCTGAACGGCTTCTCCGCCCGGTTCCTTCATCAGGATCTCGGCTTGAATCTCATCTTCCCGTGCCTCCCACTCCACGGACCGCGCGGGAGTGGGCGCATGAGCGGAAGCGAGGTTCTGGAGGCGGACTACCTCAACCTGATGCACACCTTCACCCAGGCGGTCTGGGACGTGCGGAGCACGATCGATTGGGTGCGCGGCCGGGAGGCCAGAGGTGTCGGCCTCTACGGCATCTCGCTGGGGGGCTACATCTCCGCCCTGGTCTCCTCGCTCGTGACCGGGCTCGACTGCGTGATCGCTTCGATCCCGATGGTGGATCTCACGAGTGTGGCTCGAGACAATGAGCCGTGGCTCTTCAAACGCTATGACAACGAGTTCGAGGTCGACTGGGAAGCGGTGCGCGCGGTCACCCACGTGGTTTCTCCGCTCTCGCTCGAGCCCCAGCTATCGCGCGATCGGCGATTCATCTGCGCCGGCATCGCCGACCGCGTCGTACGCCCCAACCACGCTCGCGCGCTCTGGCGACACTGGGATCGCCCGGAGATCCACTGGTTCTCCGGCAGCCACGTGCTGGGGATGCTGCACCCCAGCGTCCCGGAGTTCGTCGCCCGGAGCGTGCGTTCGGTGGCGCTCGTCTGAGGACTTCCGTCAGGCCTCGTCCGCAGCCTGCTCTTCTTCCCGACCCGCTCCTCCGCGCACCTCGTCGTCGCGTTCTGCATCGGTCTCCACCATCGGCGGAGCCGCGTCGGCCGCGTCGACCAGGTCCGAGAAGGACTGCCGGAGCGCGAGCACATAGCGATCCAGATCGCGCATCACGTCGTAGTCGGCATTGAGGCCGAAGAAGAGTCGGCCGTCGTAGCTCATGACCGAGATACCGAGTCCATGATGCTCGTGCAGGGGGACCTCTCCGTAGGCTTCGAGCATCCGTGCACCCCTCAGGTAGAGGGGAACCTGGGCGCCTGGCGAGTTCGTCATCATCATGTTGACGGGCGCGCGGCTCGCCTGGGCCCGGGCGCCGGCGGCGTGAAGCCTTCCGCCATACCAGGTATTGCTCGCCACCAGTGCGCTCGCGGAGAGGATCTCCTCATCCTCGGAGAGCTTGGCCGTGTCGGCGCGAATCTGCTCGAAGCAGCGGAGCGGGTCCTTCTCCCAGATGGGCAGGTCGATGATCCACTCGACGAACTGCTCGGCCTTCGATCCGGGAACGACACCGACCGGGGTGCAGATACGAAAGTCGACGGCGGCGGGGTTGACCAGCCGTTCGAGCAGATAGCTTCGCGTAGCCCCCGCCACGACGGCCAGAATCGCGTCGTGCACGGTTCCCCCCAGCTTCTGTCGAATGCGCCTGGCATCGTCGAGCGGGAAGGATAAGCCGCGGAAGCGGCGGTGGCGGCCGATCGGTCCGTTCAGCGGAGTGTCCATCGGTGGGCGCATGCTATAGCCGAGCAGCCCCGCGGCGCGACGCGCCTTCGCCTCGAGGCCGTGGCTCAGCTCCTCCGGAGACTGAATGAGCTGGCGGACCCGATTGAACGTGCGGCGAGGCATGCGAGCCTGGTGGACCACCTCGTTCATGACCAGCTCGCGCGCGGAGGGCAGGGGGCGCGGTGTGCGGGGCGGCGGGTCGGGGTCGGGTGCGTTCGGGTCGGCCGAGAGCAGAACCTCCATCAGGTCCGATCCCTCTTCCTCCACCATGCAGTGGTGGGTCTTCATCACCAACGCGAAGCCGCCGTCCTTCGCGCCCTCCAGGACCCAGCACTCCCAGAGTGGGCGGGAGCGATCGAGTCGTTGGGACATGATGCGCGCAGCCATCTCCTGGAGCTGCTCGAAACCGCCAGGCCGCGGCAGACTCGTGTGGCGCATGTGGAAGTCGAGGATGAAGTCGGGATCGTCGACCCAGACGGGGTGGTTCTCGAAGGGAACCCAGCGGAGCTCCTGAGTCAGACGCGGGACCAGGTGAAGGCGCGAGGCAATGGCCTCGCAGATGGCGCCGAAGTCGACGCCGCCATCCGGAGTGGCCAGGGGGCCCGAGTCGAAGAGCAGGATCGAGGTCGCGTGGGCGAGGTGACGAGCATCCTCGTTGAGCAGGTAATCCGCACTTCGGTCACTGAGGCGTTCGTAGCTGTAGTGGGGCATCGAATTCTCCTAGCTCGCGCTGACTTCGTTGTGGGTTGTCACGTGTTCGAGGGCGCTCTGGGCGTCGACAATGTCCTCGACGAAGCGCTCGAGGTCGGGGACGAGATCGTAGTCGGCCTGAAATCCCCAGCAGACACACCCGTTGTAGCTCAGGAGTGCGATGCCGATCCCAGCGCCCGGGACGAGCGGGACCAGGGGCTGCATGCTCAGCGCCTGGCATCCGAGCATGTAGAGGGGAATCGGTGGGCCGGGCACATTGGTCACGATCATGCTGATCTGGCCGCGCATCGCAGTGGCGCTGAGTGAGAGCAGGGCAGGAAGCTCATCGGCGGCCGCCATCAGCATCTCGACGGCAATTGCCTGGCGGGAGCTCTTGAGCGCTCTCGTTCTCTGGGAGATGGCGGCCAGCTGTCGAAGTGGATCCGATTCGTCGAGGGGCATCGGAATGATCCACGAGGAGACTCGATTCCCCGCCTGCTCATCCTTCTCGGAGTCACTTCGTACATTGACGGGGATGGAGACGCGAAAGTCGAGGCCCTCGAGAGCGACGCCGCGCCGTGCCAGGTAGCGCCGCAGTGCGCCCGCCACGATTGCGAGGACGAGGTCGTTCAGAGTGACGTCGAGCCGACGGCGCAGGCGGGTCAACTCGTCCAGCGGCACTTCGAGCCAGTCGATCCGACGGCGGGCGTGCAGGGGCGAACGGCTGATGGGGGTCTTCGAGGCCGGCAGCGCATGCTCCATCAGCTCGCTGAATGCCCCGATGCCCTGGCTCAGTCTTCCCAGCAGATTCGGGCCCAGCGCGATCAACTCTCCCACGCCCCGGGCCAGGCGCCACGGAGCTCCCGCTCGACGACCCACCTCGTATCTCGCAAGCTCGAGGCGGCTCGGTGCGCGGCGCGGCGCGAAGGGCTCGTGCTCCGGGATATCGAACTCCGGTGACGCACGAAGCAGGCTCTGCATCAGGTTTGCTCCGGCGCCTCCGTCGATCATGCAGTGGTGCATCTTCGTCACCACTGCGAACTGCTTCTCCCGATCGAGCCCCTCCACCACCCACATCTCCCAGAGCGGCCGGCGATGGTCGAGAGGTTGGCTGACGATCCAACCGACGAGCTCCTTCAGCTGGGCTTCGGTTCCGGGAGCTGGCAGGGCGAGGTGGTGGAGGTGATCCGTCAGGTCGAAGTCGACGGCGTCGATCCAGACCGGGTGTCCCTCCATGGGGGTGTAGGCAAGGCGCTGCCGATAGCGGGGAATGCGGGTGAGGGCGCATTCGATCGCTCCACAGAAGAGCTCGAAGTCGACGCCGCCGCGCTCGCTCCGCAACGGCGCGAGCTCGTAAATGCTGAAGCCCGACACGTGCATGGGGGTATCGGCATCTTCCATGCTGAGGAACTGCCGATCCATCGCGCGTAGGGGTTCGAAGTGCGACCGCGTCTGGGGCATGGCAGATCTTCCTCCTCATCACGGGGGCTTCACGCCGCGCTGAAGCGCCGGGTGGGATCGCATCGGCGATCTCGCGTGGCGCTCCCGAAGGGAGATGGAGCAACATG
Source organism: uncultured Myxococcales bacterium (assembly GCA_965371385.1). Taxonomy (GTDB): domain Bacteria; phylum Myxococcota_A; class UBA9160; order UBA9160; family UBA4427; genus CBDUYG01. Next base: position 6,172 of record CBDUYG010000213.1, read on the forward strand.
CATGCCTCGTTGTCGAGCGCTGAGAGTGGATTCAGGCGGGCCTC
>CBDUYG010000214.1:0-6204 GCA_965371385.1 uncultured Myxococcales bacterium
CGCTCAGTCGAGCAGCTCTCTCGCCGCCAGCTCGCGGTTCCAGTCGCCGTCACCGAGCCACATCTCCGCCGCCTTCGCGCGCTTGTAGTAGAGATGCAGATCCTGCTCCCAGGTGAAACCGAGGCCGCCGTGGATCTGGATCCCCTCGGCGGCCACCTGGCTGAAAGCCTCCCCGCAGAAGGACTTCGCCAGGCAGGCCGAGAGGTGGGCGTCGGGCTCGTCGTTCTCCACGGCCCAGGCGGCGTAGTAGAGCGCCGAGCGGATGCTCTCCACGTTGATCATCTGCCCCACGCATTTGTGCTGGATGGCCTGGAACGAGCCGATCGGGCGACCGAATTGCTCGCGATTCTTCGCGAACTCGACGCTCATCTCGAGCACGGCCTCGGCGCCTCCCAACATCTCGGCGCTGAGCGCCACCTTGGCGTGGTCGAGGGTCTTCTGCAGCAGGGCCCATCCCTGGTCGACGTCACCGAGGACGTTGTCGCGACCGGCCTCGAACTCTTGCAGCTTCACGCGGCATACCTTTCGGGTCTGATCCGTGTACTGGACGGGCTCGATCGTGATCGCCTCGGTCCGGGTATCCAGTATGAAGAGGGTGATGCCCGCCTCGCCGCTCCCCGACGTGCGCGCCGGCAGGATGAGCCAATCTGCGGCCTGGGCGTCTGTGACGAAGAGCTTCTCTCCATCGAGGCGAAAGCCTTCGCCCCCCGGCTCGGCTCGGGCCTCGAGGCGGATCGCGTCGGCGGACCAGGAGAGGTCGCTTTCGAGCTGGCCCAGAGCCAGCTTCGCCTGGCCTTCCGCAACGGCGGGGAGAATGCGCGACTTCTGCGCTTCACTTCCCCCGAGCATGAGCGCGCGAGCGCCGAGGGCCACGGTCGAGAGGTAGGGCTCGGGTAGCAGCACCCGGCCCATCTCCTGGCAGACCAACGCGAGGGAGAGGAGGTCGAGCCCGACTCCCCCGTATGCCTCGGGCAGGGAGAGCCCCAACCATCCGAGCTCCGCCATCTTCTTCCAGCGGCCCGGGTCGACTCCGTGCGGATCGTCCATGGCCTCGCGCACCCGCTCCATCGGGCACTCGGCACTCAGGAACTCCCGGGCCGACTGCTGGAGGAGCTCCTGTTCTTCGCTGAGCGTGACATCCATCGAGTTCTCGAATCCCCGGGTTGGGCGCGTTGGGCCGAGCTGGGCGAGCGGACCGCCGACTCCGCCCCGGAACCGGGCGGTGAAAGCGAGTCCGCCGCGAGGCACCCGAATTGGCTACCCAGGCGCTAATTTGATACATCGTCAGATTGTTCGCAAGAGCCGATTGTCGATCCGCATCGAGGCCAAAAGAGGCTAGGCTAGAGAGGCGGGTTGCCACCCGTACGGGTGGGCGGAGCGGTCGATGGAGCGGTCGATGGAGAAGCAAAGGAAGCCGGCGGCGGTGGCCCAGACCGGGCGTATGCTGGGACCGCGCGCGCTCGTGACCCGTCAGCGCCTGCTCGACGCCACGGAGGAGCTCCTGGTCGAGCGCAGCGTGATGGATGTCTCGGTCGTCGAGATCGCGCGGCTTGCCGAGACGTCCCCGGCGACCTTCTATCACTACTTCAAGGATGTCGAAGACGCCGTGTTGCTGCTGGCGGAGCAGGCATCCGAGGTGATCCCGGCGCTGCTCGAGGGGCTGGACGGGGATTGGCAGGGCGAAGCGGGCCTCGCCCAGGCCCGCATCCTGATCGATGCCTTCATCGATCATTGGGAGAAGCATCACGCGGTGCTGCTGCTGCGCAATCTCTCCGCCGACAAGGGCGACCCGAACTTCCAGCGTGTGCGACGCGCAGCGCTCTCTCCCGTGCTCGATCGCCTCGCCTCGGTCATCGATCAGTCCCAGGCGGCCGGACGCATCTCCGATGCGATCCATCCCCACGTGGCCGCCGCGGCCCTCGTTGCGATTCTCGAACGGCTATCGGCGCACTTCCAGGATTTGCGCACCTTCAAGGCCACCCGCAAGGATCTGGTCGAGACCTGCTCGCGGATTCTTCATCAAACGATGACGGGTGTTTCCCTCATCTGAACTCGAAGAGATTTTCGTGTCCAGCATCATCTATTACTCGATTCCCTTCTTTCTCGTGACCATGTTGCTCGAGTGGCTCGCGATTCGCCGGCGTGACCTGCGCGGCTATACACCGCAGGACACTGCGGCCAGCCTGGGCATGGGGATCGGCAACGTCGTCATCTCGGCTGGGGTCAAGACGGGAATGTTGGCCATCTACGTCTACCTCAGTCGCTTCGCTCTCTTCGAGATCGAGCCGAGCTGGTGGGTCTGGGGGCTCGTCTTCGTCGCCGAGGATCTATGTTACTACTGGTTTCATCGGGTCTCTCACGAGTCGCGCCTTTTCTGGGCCGCGCACGTGAATCACCACTCGAGCCGTCATTACAACCTCTCGACGGCCCTGCGCCAGTCGTGGACGACGCCCTTCACGAGTCCGATCTTCTGGGTGCCGATGGTGCTGATTGGCTTTCCGCCCTGGATGATCCTGATCCAGCAGGCCATCAGCCTTCTGTATCAGTACTGGATCCACACCGAGCTGATCGGGCGCATGGGGCCCTTCGAGGTTCTCTTCAACACGCCATCGCATCATCGCGTTCACCACGGACGAAACGTGCAATACCTCGATCGCAACTACGCCGGCATCCTGATCGTCTGGGACCGACTCTTCGGGACCTTCGAGCCCGAGGAAGAGGCGGTCGACTACGGCCTGACGAAGAACATCGAGACGTTCAATCCCGTGAAGATCGCCTTTCACGAGTGGGGCGCGATGTTCCGCGACTTTCGCGCGGCAAGGTCGTGGACGGATCGCTTGCAGGTCCTGTTGCAGCCGCCCGGCTGGGCGCCGGGCGGGATGAGTCATACCGCGGCTCAGCTCCGTGCCGAGCGAGATGCGGCCCTGCAGTCCTGAGGTTGGTTCTCGTCGGTTCTCGTCGCTCGATCTCGACCCTGTGTTCGAGTTGCACGAGATCGGCCTTGCGTTCCAGCGTGCCGACCTCGTAGGCGGAAACGTGCCGGCGAGGTTCCGGAGCAGGGTCTGCGAGAATCAGGGGCTTCTCCGAGCCTGGGATTGGGGCGGCTCAATCGGGATGGCGTGCTCGGGCGACCCGCAAGCGGCGCAAGGCGATGGCCAGGCGCCGCACCATCCGGTCCAGCCAGGGCTGACGTCTCACCTCCACGAGCTCCCCGTCCCGCAGGATCTCGATCACCTCTCCCCGGACTCGCTGCTCTTCGCCGCCTGCAAGGAGCACGCGAAACGGTCGGTCGGGATCGAGGATGTTGTCGGCCGCAACGATTCGAACGGGCATCGAGACTCGAAACTCTTCTGCGATCTGCTGAAGACGCGGCGACGCATCGAAGGCGCCCGGCTCGGCTTCTTGAATACTGAGTCGGGTCGTCATTCCCTGGGAGAGGATGTCGATCACGGCGTCGAGCCGGTCCGGTCGATCGTCGTCGCCCAGTCCGCCTTTCAGCCAGAGGCAGCGGTAGGCACGGCAGATTCCGGGACGCTCGGGGTGGATTCCGCAGCCGCCCTGGGCCCGTTGATGGACGCAGGGCGAGCCTCCGAGCTTGCCCAGCTCGTCGACCCGAAGGACGCTGCAGCAGAGTGAACATGCGCCGCACTCACGCTCGCTCGACTGCTCGTCATGGTCCATGGCGCCGGCTCGCCCTCTCACCTCTCACCCCGGTGGACTGAAGGTGGGATTGCGACCCTCTCGGATGTCGTCGAGGCGCGCGAGGCATGCGTCCATCCACTGATCCTCCGCCAGGATGTAGAATCGATCCTGCTGGATCGCTCGCACGACCCGGTCGGCCATCACCGAAGGGTCGAGCCCTTCCTTCATTCCGTCCTCGAGAGCCTGGATCACCATGGCCCCCGCCGCTGTGGTCTCCGGCTCGTCTTCGGGCCTCTCGAAGGCCTTGGTTCGGCAGCGTTCCGACCGGTGGATCGATGTGTTGATCAGCTCGGGGCAGAGAGCGGAAACCCCGAGCTGGGTGCCCATCAGCTTCAGCTCGTGATAGAGGCACTCGCTGAAGGCGAGGCACGCGTGCTTGCTCATGTGGTAGGCCCCGGCAAAGGGAAGGCTCGTGAGCGCCGCCATCGAGGCGGTGTTGACGATGTGGCCGGGACAGCTCTGCTCGATCATGCGCGGCACGAAGCTGCGGACGCCGTGTACCGGACCCAGGGTGTTGACCGCCATCAGCCATGCATAGTCCTTCGCGGGGACCTCCCAACAGGTTCCGCCGACGAGAACTCCCGCGTTGTTGCAGAGCACGTGAACGGCGCCGAACTCGGCAAAGGAACGGTCTGCGAAGTCGTTCATCGACTCGGGACTCGTGACGTCCACGATCACCGGCAGAACCGCGGCGCCGAGCCTCTCCACCTCCCGAGCCGTTTCTTCGAGCTCACTCTCGACGACGTCTCCGATTACGAGCTTCATCCCCTCGCTGGCGAATCGCTGGGCGAGTGCGCGACCGATTCCGCTCGCGGCGCCCGTGACGACGGCGATCTTTCCGTCGAGTTCCTGCATCTATCGTCCTCCGATTCGCGATTCGCGATGCTCTTGGATCGGGCATTATCCCACAGCCGCTACCGCCCTGCGATCAGGCTCCGAATGCGAAGCCGGACGTTGCGGTGAGTGCTGATGCGAAACATCCTACCTGGCGCCCGGATTCGCGAGGGCGGGGGACGGTGGCAGTGCCAGATCGACAAAACCGAGCGTCGAAGCTCCGGGTCAGTCTGCCCTGCGCCGTATCAACCGCAGCCCTCGTGTTCCTCTTCGCGCCGCCGGTGGGATCACACCCCCTGGCTCCTTCGCTGCTCGAGCTGAAGGAGACCTCACCTGGCGAGTTCGAAGTGCTCTGGCGGACACCCTTGCGCCGCGCCGCCGGAGTTGAGCTGTCGCCGGAGCTGCCCGAGCACTGTCGCGACGAAGGCGTGCCAACCCGGCGCCGAGGAGAGACCAGCTTCGAGGTACGCTGGCGTGTTGTCTGTGGGGAGGAGGGACTCGAAGGCTCGAGTATCGCCGTGCGGGGACTCGAGAAGTCACGAACGGCGTCGCTGCTCCAGATCCACTGGAACGATCGGGAGCCTTTGCACGTGCTCCTCGAGGCGGATCGACCCGAAGTCGAGGTGGGGGCTCCACTGACGCGCCTGGCGGTTGCTCGGAGCTATACGAAGCTCGGTGCGGAGCACATCCTGCTCGGGCCGGATCATCTGCTCTTCGTGCTGGGACTGCTGGTCTTGATTCGGGGGCGCAGGAGGCTGGTCATGGCCATCACGGCCTTCACCGTTGGGCACAGCATCACCCTGGCCCTTGCCACCCTGGATTGGCTTCGGATTCCCTCCCCGGTCGCAGAGCTGGGGATCGCGATCAGCCTGGTCGTGGTGGCGGTGGAGATCTGCCGCGGGGAGGGAGAGGAGGAAGAAGAAGGGAAAGTAGTGCGGGAGGGAGCGCGCGACGGAGAAGGGAAGGGCGAGTCGCGGATCCGCAGGAGACCCTGGCTGATGTCATTCGGCTTCGGCCTGCTACACGGCCTGGGATTCGCGAGCGCCCTGCGAGAGGCAGGGCTTCCGAGTGGTGAGATCCCCCTGGCGCTGGTCGGCTTCAATGTCGGGATCGAGCTGGGGCAGATCCTCTTCGTGGCGGTCGTGCTCGCGGCGATGACCTTGATTGGCAGCCGCATTCCACGAACCGCCTGGGCGCTTCGGGTGCCCGGCTACATCATCGGCTCACTCGCCGCGTTCTGGGTCATCGAGCGCGGGGCGGCGCTTTTCTGATGGTTCGCCGCCGGGCTCGATGAAGGTCCGACGATCCGCTGAGAATCGGTGGGTGATGCCACTGCCGCCGGTGAGGTAGAAGAGGTTCCTGGCGGGAGTGGAAATGGTGTTGGGCTCACGTACTACGAGCACTCCGGTCAGCTCGACGCTCACGATCGAGTGCCTGGGTGCGAGAAAGCCGAGGCCGAAAGCCGGGCGACCGGTGAAGATCCAGCCCGAGCTGCGGCGTTCGGCCATCAACCCGCCGACCGCTGCCAGCAGGCGATCAGCGCCCCGCGCCGTTGCCACCCGAAGGCTTCCCGGCGTAGCGCGACAGCTGCGAGATCTGCTTCTCGAATTCCTCCGGCGACTCGGTGGGGAGGGCGCAGACGCGGTCTTCGCAGACGTAGGCGGTGGT
>CBDUYG010000215.1:0-6159 GCA_965371385.1 uncultured Myxococcales bacterium
ATCGCGGCACAGGCCATGGCGAGCTTCCTGATCGACGAGAAGCTGCTCGGGGAGAGACAGGCCGAGTGAGTTATCGTTCGAACTTCACCTCGAATCCAATTGGAGAACCCGCATGTCTGTCTACGTCGTCGCCCAGGGCCGCGTCGAGAACCGTGAGATGCTCGATCAATACGTCGGGAAGGTCATTCCCTCGATCCAGTCGGGCGGCGGCAAGATCCTCGGCTTCACGGAAGCGCCGGAAGTCATCGAGGGGGAGGTCGAGCACCCTCGCACCGTGATCCTCGAATTCGAATCGAAGGAGGCCTTCCGCGCCTGGTACGACTCGCCCGAATATCAGGCGATCCTACCCCTTCGCCTCGACTCGACTCCCGGAACCATGATCGTCGTGGACGGCCTGCCGGGGTAGCGCTCAGCCGGGCTCATCTCGCGACCTTCGCGACCTTCACTACCTCGATCGGGCTCCGGGGCAGTACCGGAAGCTCGACCCAGCTCTCGCGCCTCACACCGGTATGGAGGGTCTGGTTCGCAACCGCGACCTCCGTCTGCTCGGACCACAAACCCGCTCTATTCGGGTGGACGTGATATTTCGGAAAGTCCGACGACGAGACGTCGAGCCGTAGACGTGAGCCCTCCTGCACCTGCCACTCGATCGGCCAGAGCTCGATCTGGATGTCGACCACCTCGGACACCCGATAGGGGAGCGGTTCGGCGGCGCCGTTGCGATAGGCAAGAGAGGTGATGCCGTCGCGGATGTTGACCGCGCGACCGTCCGGGAGCACCTCCATGAGCTTTGCGCTGAACGCAGTATCGGGGGCGCTCGAAGCGACCGAGAGCGAGACCTTCGTCCGCCCTGCAATCGTGAAGGCCTCTTCGAAGGGCGGTGAAACGAAGCTCAACACGTCGCTGCGCGAGCAGGTCGCCGGCTGCCAGACGTTGCCGGGGGGAGCCCCGTCGAATCCAGGCAGGATGAAGGCCAACATGCCTGCGCCGCCCCGGGTGGGGACGGGATCGTCGGGGTCGTAGCGCCAGCTCTCGGCGGCGTCTTCGCGCGCGAGGGCTTCGGAGAGGAGACCAATCGAACAGCGCGGCTCGTCCCCCTCGCGCACGAGGGCTCCGTGGGTGAGATGCAGAAGCAGGGGCTCGGTCGGCGGAGGCCAGTCCGGCCGCTCCGCCCAGCGATTTTCGCGCACGACGTACGTCGCGACTCCGGGCGGGTGCTCGAGGGTCTCGCCGCGCAGGTGATGGCCGAGCCAATCGAGAGCGATCTTCCACTGCAGCAGTCCCCCTCCCGCATTCGGGGTATCGAGAGCGGAGCTCCCCATCCCGATGTGGTTCCACGGACCGACCACGAAGCGACTCTTCGAACGCGTCGCGAGCTGGTGCCAATCGTCGAATTGCGGACCGATGAAGATGTCGTACCAGCCGCCGATCATGAGGATGGGAATCTCGAGCGACCCGGGAGCCTCGAGCAGGCGCCGGACATCGGGACTGCTCCAGAGCGGCGCGCTCGCGTTCGGGCTCGTCACCCAGTCCCGATACCAGGACAGCTCGCCGCCGAAGAAGCGCTCGGCAACCTCGACGTGCGGACGATGACGCAGGGCCTGGGCGTAGTGCTCCCCGGCGTCAGAGTCCGGCATACCGCGCCGGGGAAGGAGCGCCGCCCAGGCGGTGAAGGTTTCGTGGCGGAACATGCCGTCCTGGTAGAGAACCGCCCGCGTGTCGGTGGCGACTACCGAGGGGATGAGGGTCTTGACCTCGGGCGGAAGATCGCCTGCCGCGGCCCACTGGACGGCCGCGAGATAGGAGGGGCCCATCATCGCGATGTTTCCGTCCTGGAAGGACTGGGCGGCAATCCAGTGCAGCGTCGTCGAGCCGTCGCGCGGCTCGTTGACGAGGGGATTCCACTCGCCTTCGGAGTCTCCCTGCCCGCGCACGTCCTGATACACGCACGCATAGCCGTAGCGCACGAGGCGATCACACATCATCAGGACGAAGTGGCCGAAGCGCGCATAGGGATTTCGGAGCAGGACGGTCGGCCAGGGGCCGGCGCCCTCGGGCTGACGCACGATCGTGGCGAGCTTCACGCCGTCATGCATCTCGACCATGAGCCGCTCCTCGGCGGCGGCGTCGTGGGTGAAGGGGGGAAGACCTTCGACGATGCGAAGAACCTCGAGGCGCTGCCAGAAAGCGAGGCCGGCTACGACCAGCACGAGCACCAACGCGATGGCGAAGATGCGGAAGAGCCGGATTGGCCAGGAACGGCGCTCAGACATCGTGGCTCCACTGGATGGAGGAATGACCCTTCCAATATGGGACGATAGCGGCAGCGCCCGCATCGGGGGTCAAAACAACGAGGCGACCGTCGGCCTCGTCGCTCAAGCCTCCGAACCGTCTTCCCGACTCACGATCTCCCCGAAGCGCCGCAGCACCCGCGTCCCGTGATCCGACTCCCGCGTCTGCTCCAGCAGCTCATCGGGGTCGATCTCCTCGCGGATCAGGATCTCCCGGCGCCCGGCGATGTAGCCCCGCACGACATCCTCATCGAACTCGGGATGGAACTGCACCCCCCACGTCCGATCGCCGAGTGAGAACGCCTGATTCGGATCCCCGGCGCTCGCGCCGTGCAGACGCGCCCCCGGCGGCAGCTCGGTCACCGACTCGACGTGCGACACGTGCACCGTGATGCTCGAAGGCAGGCCGGCGAGCAACGGATCATCGGCGGCCTCCGCGCCGAGCTCCACCCGCACCGTTCCGATCTCCCGCCCCCTCGGATTCAGCTCGACCCGTCCGCCCATCGCGTGGGCGATCAGCTGGTGCCCGTAACAGATCCCGAGCATCGGGCTGCCCGCCTCCATCACGCCCGGAATCCACTCCGCGACCCGCTCGCTCCAGTCCACGCGCTCGCTCACCATGGCGCTCGATCCGGTGATCACCACCCCGGAGCAGTCCCGGGGATCCGGCAGGGGCTCCCCCTCGAAGGGCGATACGACCACGACCCGCTCCGCCTCGTATCCGAGCCCGGCCAGGATCCACTCCTCGAAATCGCCCCTGCGCGCGGCGATCTCGGGGATCGTCCGCCCCATCTTCAAGATGCAGAGAGACCTCATCCTTCACGCTCCCCTTCGCGGCGTCTCGAATAAAGGTAGTGGAACGCGATCCCGGAGGCGGTGCCGACGTTGACCGAATCGACGTCGGACACCATCGGAATACGAACCTTCCAATCCGCCCGCTCGAGCGACTCTTCGCTCAGGCCCTTCCCTTCCGTGCCCAGCAGCCAGGCCACGCGATCACTCTGTGCCACCTCGGGTGGAAGCTCGTGCAGCTCGACCGACTTCGGCCCCGGGTCGAGGGCCAGTATCCGATAGCCCGCCGACCTCAGCTCATCGAGGACCCCCGGCCAGGCCGAAGCGCGGGCAAAGGGCACACGCAGGCTGCCGCCCATGGAGACCCGGATCGACCTGCGATAGAGCGGGTCGGCGCAGCGCGGACAGAGCACGACGCCGTCGACGGCGAAGGCGATCGCGTTGCGGAAGACCGTACCGACGTTCTCCGTATTGGTGAGCCCTTCGAGCACCACCAGGGTGGAGGGCTCGTGGATCGGCTCCTTCAGGAGTTCTGCGGGCGCGAGCACGGAGCCGACGCGGCCCACTGCGAGGCAACCCCGGTGCAGGTTGAGTCCCACCACCTCGTCGAGCACCTCCTGCTCGGCGAGATAGATCGGCGACTCGAGCTCGAGCCTGTCACAGAGTGGCTCGAGCTGGCTCCATACCGCGGGAGTCAAGAGGATCGAATCCGCTCGAAAACGCGAGTGCTCGATCAGCGTCTCCACGACGAACCTTCCCTCGGCCATGAAGAGCCCGTCTCGTCGCCGCAGGTCTCCATCCTTGAGGTTGCGATAGAGCGCGACCCTCGGGTCGTCGAGGCTCTCGATCCGCTCGAGGCGCACGGCCGCCACGCTCAGGATCGGGCGTAGAAGTCGTTGCCCTTGTCATCGACGATGATGAAGGCTGGAAAGTCCTCGACCTCGATCTTCCACACCGCCTCCATCCCCAGCTCCTCGAACTCGAGCACCTCGACGTGCTTGATGCTGTTCTGGGCCAGGATGGCGGCGGCGCCACCGATCGAGCCGAGGTAGAAGCCGCCGTGCTTCTTGCAGGCATCGCTGACCTGCTGGGAGCGGTTCCCCTTGGCGAGGGTGATGAAGCTTCCGCCATTCTCCATGAAGAGATCGACGTAGGAGTCCATGCGCCCCGCCGTGGTCGGCCCGAAGGAGCCCGACGAGTATCCCTCCGGCGTCTTGGCCGGCCCCGCGTAGTAGATGATGTGGTCCTTGGCGTACTGCGGCAGCTCACCGCCGGCGTCGAGGCGCTCCTTGAGCTTCGCGTGTGCGATGTCGCGCGCCACGACGATCGTGCCGGTGAGCGAGAGGCGCGTCGTCACCGGATATTGGCCGAGGAGATCGCGGATCTCGGACATCGGCCTATTCAGATCCACCTTCACCACCTCGCCCTCATCCGACACGCTCTCGGGCATGGGGAGGAAGCGCGAGGGATCGGTCTCGAGCTGCTCGAGGAAGACGCCGTTGGCGCTGATCTTGCCCTTGATCTGACGATCCGCCGAGCACGAGACCCCGATTCCGATCGGGCACGAGGCCCCGTGACGGGGCAGCCGGATCACCCGGACATCGTGGCAGAAGTACTTGCCGCCGAACTGGGCGCCGATTCCCAGCTTCTGGGTGAGCTGGAGGATCTCTTCCTCGAGCACCGGATCCCGGAACGCCCGGCCGCCTTCGTTCCCCGTCGTCGGCAGGCCGTCGAGATAGTGCGCGCTCGCGAGCTTCACGGTCTTGAGGGTCATCTCGGCCGACGTCCCGCCGATCACGATCGCGAGGTGGTAGGGGGGACAAGCCGAGGTGCCGAGCAGGGGAAGCTTCTTGGCCATGTAGGCGAGCAGGGAGTCCGGATTGAGCAGCGCCCGGGTCTCCTGGAAGAGGAAGGTCTTGTTCGCCGAGCCGCCGCCCTTGGTGATGAAGAGGAACTTGTACTCGTTACCCTCGGTCGCGTGGAGATCGATCTGGGCCGGTAGGTTCGTTCCGGTGTTCTTCTCCTCGTACATGCTCAGGGGCGCCATCTGAGAGTAGCGGAGGTTGGTATTCGCGTAGGTCTCGTAGATGCCCCGCGAGATGGCCTCCTCGTCGTTGAAGCCGGTGAAGACGTCCTGCCCCTTCTTGCCGATCGCGATCGCGGTGCCGGTGTCCTGGCACGAGGGCAGGATCATCCCGGCCGAGATGTTGGCGTTCTTGAGCAGCTCGAGGGCGACGATGCGATCGTTGTCCGAGGCCTCGGGGTCCTCGAGTATCTTCGCGAGCTGGGCGAGGTGGCTCGGGCGGAAGAGGTGGGAGACATCGCGCACGGCCTCGGAGGCCAGCAGCGAGAGGGCCTCGGGCTTCACCTGGAGAATCGTGCGTCCCCCGAGCACAGTCGTGGAGACATGGTCCCCGCTGAGCTTCCGGTAGGGCGTGGTGTCCTCCCCGAGCTCGAACATCTCCTGAAATCGAAAATCCGCCATCTTCTCGTCTTCCTTCTCTTTTTTCCGGCTCATGCGACCCACCAGGGCGAGGAGAATAGCGAAGATCGCAACGCGATCTCCGAATGGGGCACAATGGCGCTGAAACCAGACGGAGGCACTCATGAGCCAATCGATCCATTTCGGAGCCACCCTGCCCCAGATCAAACGCAGCTGGGACGAGTCGCGAGACGTCGCCACGGAGCTCGATCAGCTCGGCTTCGACTCGGTCTGGGTCTGCGACCACATGTACGGTGTGCCGAACCCGACGCTCCCCATTCTCGAAGCCTGGAGCCTGCTCGCCGCCATCGCCGCCGTCACCCAACGCGTCGGGCTCGGAACCCTCGTCTCCCCGCCCTTCTTCCGCAATCCCGGCGTCTTCGCGAAGCAGATCGTGACGGTGGATCAGATCTCGGGCGGTCGTGCGATCGTTGGACTCGGCGCCGGCTGGGTCCCGCCGGAGTTCGAAGGGTATGGGAATCCCTTCCCCGGACTCGGCGAGCGAATGCAGGCCCTCGAGGAGCTGGCGCAGATCCTGAAGGGCCTGTGGACCGAGGAGCGCTTCAGCCACGACGGCCGGCACTTCCAGCTGAA
>CBDUYG010000216.1:0-6149 GCA_965371385.1 uncultured Myxococcales bacterium
CATCGGCCTCGTCGCGCTGCAACATCATCCACATCATCTCGACGTAGTCCCGGGCATATCCCCAATCGCGCCTCGAGTCGATATTCCCCATCGAGAGTGTCGTCTGCACGCCGGCTTTGATTCGGGCCAGGCCCAGGGTGACCTTCCGCGTGACGAAGTTCTCGCCGCGCCGGGGGGACTCGTGATTGAAGAGGATCCCGTTGCTCGCGTGCATCCCATAGGCTTCACGGTAGTTGCGCACGATCCAGTAGCCATAGAGCTTCGCGACCGCGTAGGGCGAGCGAGGATGGAATGGCGTCGTCTCGGATTGGGGCGTCTCCTCCACTTTTCCGTAGAGCTCGGACGTGGACGCCTGATAGAAGCGCGTATCGAGGCCCAGCGAGCGGATGCCCTCGAGGAGGCGCAACACCCCGGTCGCATCGACGTCCGATGTGTATTCGGGCTGATCGAAGGAGACGCCCACGTGGGATTGGGCCGCGAGGTTGTAGAGCTCGCTCGGCTTTACCTGGCTGAGGATCCGGTTGATGCTGCTCGAATCGCCCATGTCTCCGTAGTGGAGCTCGTAGACCTGCCCCTCGGAGCGGGCCCGGCGGATGCGGTCCTCCACGCGGCCGCGGTTGAAGAGGGAGGTGCGGCGAGCGATGCCGTGGACCTCATAGCCCTTGTCCAGCAGCACCTCGGCGAGGTAGGAGCCATCCTGGCCCGTAACCCCGGTGATCAACGCAATCTTGTCGCTCATACACTTCTTCTCCCCTTCCCTCTTCCCTTACTTGTCCCCACCCGAATCCCGATCCCGTCTCGACGGGATCGGGTCTCGATTTCAGGGCGCGTGAGTCTAGCCTGCATTTTCGGACGGGTCGCCCTGCCCCACGTCTGTGGAGAGGCCGACGCGAACTTCGCTGCCTCTGCGCAACCCTCGTGCAGGAAGGGTTCGACATCACTCGTCGCGCCGGATCATTCGAGCCCCGCGATAGTGCACCATCAGGGAACGTTGGTCGGCGCCCCGCTCCAGGCAACGCCTCGCCTGCTCGAGCATGACTCGAGTGACGTCGATCGCCGGAAGACGAGCAGCGTCCGGGAAGGAGATCCACTGCATGTCGATCAGCTCTCCATTGCTGCGAAGCCTACCCGTCGCTCGGGCTTCGTCCTCGAGGAAGAAGCGCGCGTGATAGCGGGTCGTCGACTGTGCGGGCGTGATGGCTCGGCCGATGTATCGGAGACCGCCCAGGTCGGGAATGATCTCCCCTCCTCGAATTGCACCGAATACCAGACCCGTCTCCTCGAAGGTCTCTCGGATGGCCGCGACCGCCAGGGCGCGCACCTGTTCGCGGGATGTCTGCGGCCGTATCCTATGCGCCTCGATTGCGGGAAGATCGCCGACGATCTCTGCGCCGCGATCGGCCGGATCGACGCCGCCGCCCGGGAAGACGAACATGCCCGGCAGGAAGCGATCTCGCGAGGGGCGCCGGCCCATTAGAACCTCGTGGCCCTTCTCCCGCCGGCGCACGATCACAAGGCTCGCCGCGTCTCTGGGCCGAACTCGCCGCTCCACTCGTCGCTCCTCTCGCCCTTCTTCTTGTATCCATTGAAGCTCGTTCCGATCCGCAGCGAGCGAGTTGCTCCCAACCTCCCTCCCGCCGACGACGCACCCTGCGCACCGTGGCTCTGCTTCGGACGAGATCCGATCGCATTCGAGCGATCCTGCTGCGCGTGCCGCCTGGCCACAAGCGGGACGACGAATTCTTCTTCTGCGACGCGATCTCTCCAGTCACGACCGGCCCTCACAACCTGCCCTATAGTCTCACCTCCGGTCCCACCAACGCAAGCGCACGGCGCCGCGCGATGAGTCGATGCCTGAACCCGATCCCGACACTGCATCCCGCTCCTCTCGAGCGCCGAGCTCCTGGATCCCGGCGCTCGGGCTGACTGGCGTCTTCGTCGCGATGGCGGCCTTCAGCTGGGGGACCTGGCCGGATCCCATCATCGATTTCGGGCGCGAGCTCTACGTTCCCTGGCGGCTCGTGGAAGGCCAGGTGCTCTATCGCGACATTGCCTACTTCAATGGCCCCCTCTCACCCTATTTCAACGCGCTGCTCTTTCAGCTCTTCGGAGTCTCGCTCCGCACCCTGGTCTTCGCCAACCTGACGATCCTCGCGGGCATCGTCCTCCTGCTCTACCGCCTCCTGCGCAGATTCGCCGACGACTTCTCTGCATCCACCGCTTGCGTCTTCTTCCTGACGGTCTTCGCCTTCGGTCAGCTCGGCCCCGTCGCCAACTTCAACTTCGTCTGTCCCTATTCGCATGAGATGACCCATGGGCTCGCGCTGGCGCTTCTGGCCCTCACGCTGCTGGCAAGGCACCTCGAGAGTGGGAGCAACCGTCCCCTCGTGGCCTGCGGATTCGTGCTGGGAATGGTGTTTCTCACCAAGCCCGAAATCTTCGTCGCGGCCCTGCTCGCGATCGGGACGGGGCTCCTGGGAGCCGCCTGGCAGGAGCGGCCTGCACTGGGCGTGGCCCTCGGCCGCATTGCCGCGGTGGCCCTTCCTGCTGCGCTTCCCGCCTTCATCGCTTTCGCCCTTCTCGCTCGAGCCATGCCCGGGCCCGACGCAGGGCTCGGAACCCTGGGCGGCTGGGCCCATATCGCGAACCGGGGCGTCACCGACCTCGCCTACTACCGGACGATACTCGGCCTCGATGAGCCGGCGAAGAATCTCGCCCTGATCGCGAAGGTGCTCATCGTATACGTCGCGAGCCTGGCAGCACCACTTCTGCTCATGCGGAGTGCAAGCCCCCTGGCAAAGGCCGCGATGGCCCTCGGCCCTCCCCTGATCCTCTGGCTCTCGATTCGATGGATCGACCTGAGTCCCTACTACGTGCTGCTGCCACTGCCGATCGCGATCGTTGCCCTGGGTTGCTACTGCGGGTGGCAGACATGGCACGGTGAACGCGGGGCGATCCTTAAGCTCGGCTTCCTTGCGCTCGCGGGTGGGCTCCTGCTCAAGATCGCGCTGCACGTCGGCGTTGCCCACTACGGCTTCGTGCTCTCGGTTCCCGCAACGCTGGTTACGATCGTCGCCTTGCTGGATTGGATCCCCCACCGCCTCGACGACCAGCCCTCCGGCGGCAATCCCTACCGCGTCGGAATATCGCTCGTGCTGGCCCTGGCAGTCGCCGTTCATCTCCAGAGCTACGCGACGGAATTCGCCAACAAGAAGTTTGCTTTCGGAAGCGGGCCGGACGAATTCAAGGCCGATGCACGTGCGCGCATCGCAGATGATTTTCTCGCACGCCTCGATGAAGAGATGGAGCCCGGGGACGACCTCGTAGCGCTTCCAGAGGGCGTCATGCTCAACTACCTGAGCCGCCGGCCCAATCCGACTCGTTTCATCGTCTTCGTCCCTCCCGAGTTGGCGATGTTCGGGGAGGGAGTGATCCTGGCCGAGCTGATGGCCAACCCACCTGATTTCATCGCTCTGGTCCAGCGCTCGACCTCGGAATACGGGCTGCCGATCTTCGGCGTCCACTACGGAACCTCGATCATGCGCTGGGTGCGGGAGAGCTACGAGTTCAGCGGGCTGGTCGGCGCCAGACCCCTCGTGCCCGAGCGGCTGATCGACCACCGCTGGGGCATCCAGCTGATGCGACGCAAGCCTGCGCCGGCCGCGAAGGCACGGGGCCCGCTCGAGCGCTCGCGCCCGGCGCCCGGAAGGGGGCCTGCTTGACAGTCAGAGGCACGGGGCGAACCATTGCGAGCTCGATGGATCCCAGCGTTCCCAGCCGCAAACCCTCTTTCGACCCCGAAGCGGGGGAGGCAGGGAGCCCGAATGGCGCCCTCTTCCTCTTTGGGGTGATTCTGATCGCGGCGGCGGTTTCTCGCGTCCTCGCCGCCCTCGGCGACCTCTGGTTCGACGAAGTCTGGACGTGGTTGCTCGTGCGCGATCTCGACTCGCCCCTCGACGTGTTCGTATTGCAGCACGACAACAACCATTACCTGAACTCGCTCTACTTCTACTTCCTGGGCGAAGCGAAGAGCATGATCAGCTATCGCATCCCGTCACTCGTGACGGGAATGGGGAGTGTGATCCTCGCCAGCTGGATCGCCCTGGAGCGCGGGCGCGTCGCGGCCCTCGTTACGGCCTTCCTCTTCGGGTCGTCGTTCCTGCTGATCCTCTACTCGTCGGAGGCCCGGGGCTACGGCAGCGCGACCCTCTTCGCCCTGGCGTCCTTCGCGGCCGCCCGCTCACACCTCGAGTCGCGCTCCTGGCCCAGCCTTCTGCTCTTCTGGCTCTGCTCGATTCTCGGATTCCTCTCGCATCTCAGCATGGCCCTCGTCTACGGTGCCATTGGCCTCTGGAGCATGGCCGGCTTCCAGCGAAGCGAAGGGCTCGGCCTTCATTGGCTGCAGAGCCTGCTGCGCATGCACCTCGTACCCATCACCTTCGTCGCCTGGCTCTACTGGCTGGACATCTCGCGCATCGAAGTCCTGCCGGGCAATCCCGAAAACTTCATGGGCATCCTCGCCCAGGTGCTCGCTCACGCGGCACGCCTGCCGCCCTACGTCGCAGGCGAAACGGTCATGGGAGCCCTCGCCCTCGCGATGATCCTGTGGACGATCGTGCGTCTCTTTCGGCGCAAAGACCTCGAGTGGGTCTTTTACGCCGGGGTCCTCGTCAGCGGGCCCCTCATCTACGGCGCGAGCCTCTTCTTCTTCGACAATCTCCCCTACGTGATTCGCTACTACCTCGTCTGTTACATCTTCTTCCTGCTCGCGATCGCCTACGCCCTCGCGGATTGGATACACGCTGGGGGCTGGGGCCGTGCCGCGGCGAGTGTGATCCTGGTCGTGATCTTCGTCGGCAACACCCACCTGACCCTCGACTTGCTCGAAAAGGGTCGCGGCGGCTATCACCAGGCGTTGCAGGAAATTGCCGATCACTCCTCGCAGCCGATCGTCACCATCTCGAGCGATGAAGATCTCCAGAACGGGCTGCTCATCGCCTTTCACTCGCGAAGGCTTCCCAAGGGCGAGCGGGTCATCTACATCCCGCAGTGGAATCGTTCCCAGGGTACGCCCGACTGGTACATCACACACTCCTACGACCGATATCACAGACCTCCCGCGACCCTGCGGCGCCAGGGGCACGACTTCGACCTGGTCGCGTCCTACCCCGCCGGACCCTACTCGGGCTGGCCCTGGTTCGTCTACAAGCGAACGGCTCCCACGGGGCACGACTGAATGGCCGGCGAATCAAAATCGCCGACCAGGGCTCCGACCAATCCGCCCATCGGTGGCACCTGCGACCCCCACTTCGAGGCGGTGCGAGTGGCGTTCCGCGACAACTTCGACCAGAGGAACGAGGTCGGAGGCTCGGTTTGTGTTTCGCTCAATGGGAAGGGGGTCGTGGACCTCTGGGGCGGGCACATCGATGCCGGTAGATCGAGCCCCTGGCAGCACGACACCCTGATCAACACCTTCTCGGTTGGCAAGGGCGTACTCGCCGCCCTCGTCCTACGCCTGGCGGAGCTGGGGCGACTCGACTTCGATACCCGGGTCTCACACTACTGGCCCGAATTCGCGGCGGGGGGCAAAGGAGAGATCACTCTACGCACTCTCCTCAGTCATCAGGCCGGCCTGCCCGCCGTGCGCGAACACATGCCGAGTGGCGCCATGCTCGACTGGGATGTGATGTGTGGTGCCCTCGGAGGACAGGAGCCCTACTGGGATCCGGGAACGCGCCACGGATATCACGTCAATACCTACGGGTACCTGGTCGGCGAGGTCGTTCGACGTGCGACCGGGGTCAGCGTCGGGGCCGCGCTCGAGGAGTATCTCACCGGTCCTCTCGAAGCCGACTTTCGCTTCGGTATTCGCGGAAGCGACCACTCCCGTATCGCCGAGGTCGCGATGCCCGGAGGGGAAGCCATGCTTCTCGACGGCCCCGAGCAGTGGGCGCTCTACTTTCCATCGACCGGTGATCCCGACTACGACCGGATGATGTGGCACGCCTACTTCAATCCCGGCGGCATCAGCGGAATCGGCTATGTCAACAGCTCGGCCTGGCGCGAAGCCGAGATGCCCTCCACCAACGGTCACGGAACGGCCCGAGGCGTCTGCGCGATCTATGGCGCGTTGATCGCCGATACCGACG
>CBDUYG010000217.1:0-6109 GCA_965371385.1 uncultured Myxococcales bacterium
GGCCGCGAGGTCGAGGTAGAGGTTCGGGTTGGAGAACGATGTCACCAGGTCATCGTCGACTCCGAAGCGTCCCCGCAGAGCTTCGTTCGCCCGGGAGATGACCTCTTTCATATGATGACGGCCCGCATGCATTCCCAGGCCGGCCTTGTACTCGGGCGCCTCGTCGACTCCGTGATCCGATGTAAGGACGACGAGCGTGTTTTCGAGGCCGATGCTCTCATCGACATGCCGAAGCAGGCGCGCGATCGAGCGGTCGAGGCGCAGCAGGTTGTCCTCCTGCTCGAGGCTATGCGGACCGAATGCGTGTCCCACGTAGTCGGTCACGGAGAGACTCACCGCGAGGTAGTCGGCTGCCCGCCCCTGGCCGAGCTTCTCCTGCTTCATCAGCTCGATCGTGAAATCCACCGTGAGCTCGTCGCCCATCGGGGTGATCATGATCCGCGAGTAGAGCTGCCGGGTTCCTGCGCTTCCGAGAGGGTGCGGAAAGGTCCGGCCCATCCCGGCCTGGGGCCTCTCGTAGGGGCGATCGTCGGAGTCGATGTGGCGGTACCTCTCGCGCGGCTGCAGCAGGGTCCAGTTCTGGCCCCCGAAGCGGTCGGCGTGGGACGCCTCGTTCCACCTCTTCACCCAAGCAGGAAGGGCGTCGTAGTAGTAGCTGCTGGTCACGAAATGGCCGCTCGAAGACGCATACCAGAAGGCCTTGCCGACGTGACCCGCGAGCAGGATGGCGGCGCGATCCTTGATCGAGACGGCGAAGGCACGCGAGGCTCCATCGTTCGCCATCACCAGCTCATCGCCGAAGGTGCTCGAGGTCAGGTTGCTGGGGGAGGTGCCGTCATGGGCTCTGGGCTTTCCCTCGAGGAGCTCGTGCTGGGGATCTTCGACGCAGTAGACGTACGCTCCGGTCACCCGGTCGTGCCAGCTGTTCCCGACGAGCCCGTGCTGAGCCGCGTGCCCCCCGGTCGCGAGGGTGGCGTGCCCGGCGGCAGTGAAGGTGGTGGAGTGGCGATAGCGGGCGTTCGTATACACGAGCCCCCGC
This sequence comes from uncultured Myxococcales bacterium, assembly GCA_965371385.1. Taxonomy (GTDB): domain Bacteria; phylum Myxococcota_A; class UBA9160; order UBA9160; family UBA4427; genus CBDUYG01. Next base: position 1,040 of record CBDUYG010000217.1, read on the forward strand.
TCCGTCAGGTCGCGAAAGCCTCCCTCACCGAAACGTTCGGCAAGCTGCAGGGGCTGGTCACCTCGCAGCTGATCCACCACGATGAAGAGCACGAGGCGAGGCTTGGCCGCCAGGGCCAGGCTGGGAACGAAAGCCGGAAGCAGAGTGAGAGCGAGCAGGAGAAAGACACTTGCCCGGCCGCTCAGCGTGCTCCACATCGAGTTCGTCACGTCGAGATTCAATCGTAGTATTCGGGCACGAAGTTCTGCTCGTCCAGCGGGGGGCGTACGTAGCCCGTTCCCTCGTCGCGCGGCGGCAGCTCCAGGGACGGCGGCGTCAGGTCTTCATAGGGAATCTGCGCGAGCAGGTGACGAATGCAGTTGAGCCGGGCACGCTTCTTGTCGTCGGACTCCACCACCCACCAGGGTGCCTGCTTGATGTCGGTGTGGCGAAACATCTCGTCCTTGGCCTGGGAGTACGCGACCCAACGGGCGCGCGACGCGAGGTCCATGTCGCTGAGCTTCCAGCGCTTCATCGGGTCCTTGATGCGCTGCATGAATCTCCGCTCCTGCTCGTCGTCGCTCACCGAGAACCAGTACTTGATCACAATGATGCCCGAACGCACCAGCATCCGCTCGAACTCGGGGCAGGAGCGCAGGAACTCCCGGTGCTCCTCCTCAGTGCAGAACCCCATCACGCGCTCCACACCGGCGCGGTTGTACCAGGAACGATCGAAGAGCACCATCTCGCCGGCTGCGGGCAGATGGGGGACATAGCGCTGGAAGTACCACTGGGTCTTCTCGCGCTCGGTGGGCGTGCTCAGGGCGACGATGCGACAGACGCGCGGGTTGAGCCGCTCGGTGATGCGCTTGATCGTGCCGCCCTTTCCGGCGGCGTCCCGCCCCTCGAAGATCACCACGACCTTGAGGCCCTGGCCCTTGATCCATTCCTGCAGCTTGACCAGCTCGACGTGGAGTCGGCGAAGCTCACGATCATAGACGTCCGCAGTCAACTTTGGACGCTTCTCATGCCTCTCTCCGTCCGCCGCGATGCTCTGGCTCGCGCCGGCTCCGGCACCATTCGCCGGTCCCTTCGAGGACTTCTTCTTGTTCCCATGGTTGGCGTTTTTGTTGCCGTTTCCGTTCTTCGCTTCCCTGGAAGCGGAGTGCTTCGACACGGTATCCTCCCATCGCCCGGCACCCACCGAGCCTTCAACTCCATATCGACGGGCCCTTCGTGGGGCCGGAGTCGTTTGTTCCTGAAGCCGGAGGGCCTGACCCGAGCGTAGGGCGGAAAACCCAAGCCGCGGTCGCGTTCCGGCGGTTCTACCTGCGGCCGAGTCTCGCGCGACCGTGCAGGAGGCTACCAGACCTGGCTGACGACGTCTCTCGCAAGAATCGTCACCCGAGCTGCCTGTCTGCCACCGATAATACCCGTTGCCCCGAAACGGCTGGGCTACTCGTTCTCACTGAGCTCCTCGATCTCCCGCAGTTTCTCGATCTCCTGCTTCAGTCCCGCACCCTTCTTGCGCTGGGCTTCGATTACCTCGAGCTTTCGCAGGAATTCTCGGCGTCGCTGATCGTCCTGTTCCCCGTCCAGTCGATCGCGCAACGCAGCCTCCTTCGCCTCGAGCTTTCTCAGGACCTTCTTCAGCGAATCGTACTTCGCGAGCTGGGCACGACGATCCGCGCTCAAGAGTACCTTTACCTTTCGAAGTAGCTTCTTCGTCTTCATGAGTTTGCTCCGCGGTCGGCCATGGCGTTGATCTCGTCTTCGTCCAGCGCGAGGCTGCGCTGAACGTCACGCAGCCCTTCGTCGTGTACGGCAAAGAGGATCTGCCCCATCTCGATCAGGTTCTTGCAGATGCCGTAGGCGTATCCGTTGTCGTTGATGAGAGAGGTCGCTGCCGCGACGGAGATCCGATTTCCTCGGATCAGGTCATCCAGCACTCCGTTGGCGAGAACGTCTTCCTCCTTGACGGCCACCTTCGTGTCGTTCAGCGAGAGGATGGCCAGGCGGTCCTCACCGCCTCGTCGAACTCCATCGATCTCCCTCAAGACGTGGCCGATTCGTAGCCGAATCTGCTCATAGGCGCTGCGAATATCGGGGTTCTGCGAATGGATGAACACCTTCATATTCTTCTGCAGATGCGTGATCCCCTTGATGGCCTCCACGAGATCGCGGCCGGCCATGCGAATCGCGAGGAGCTCTTCCGCGCTCTCCCGCTCCATGCCGACCTGAGCGCGGCTGATGAACTCCAGGATCGAACCATAGATGGACTTGATGCTCTGCTCGTATCGCTCCCGGATCCTATCCTCGAAGGGCCCCCCGTCGGCAGCCTCCGATCGCTCGAGTGGCTCCTCACTGAAGACGTCCCTTCGCCGTAGCCCAACGCCATGGACGATGAGCTCGAGTGCCTTGTCGTAGAGCCGGACGGTCTCCTTGCGAGCGGCTTCGATGGCTGCATCTGCGATGTCGATGGACGCTTCATTGAGATACTTGGGACGCTCGAATACGGGGGCTGGAGTCGGCATCCAGCGCTCGAGCACCCCCACCAGCCGTGCCACGAAGGGCGTGAAGGCGATGACCCCGATCAGATTGAAGAGCGTGTGAAAGATCGCGAGCTTCAGGGTGTAGTCGGTAGGGGCAATCCCGAGCAGATGGCTCAGCTCGTCGACCCCGCTCATCATCTGACTCATGCCCACGATGGCGATGAGTCCTGTCGAGACGTTGAAGATGAAATGAGCGCCGGCGAGCCGCCGTCCCTGGATATTCGAGCCCAGGGATCCCAGTATCGCAGTGATGGTCGTGCCCACGTTCGATCCGATCGCGAGGGCCAGCGCATTTTCATAACTCACCTGCCTGGCGGCCAGGGCCGTGATGACCAACACCAGCGTCGCGTGACTCGATTGCATTACCACCGTCGCGAAGATTCCTATGGCCACGAACGCGAGGAGACCGGGGAGCCCTTCCATCGCATAGCTGCCCAGGTCGATGCCCTGCCTGAGAGCTTCGAAGCCCTCCTTCATGTGGTGAATTCCGAGGAAGAGAAACCCGACCCCGGCGAGCACGTAGCCGATCCCGTGCAGCACCTTGGAGCGCTGGAAGATGAGGATGACGCCGAAGACCAGAAGCGGCATGGCGTAACTCGAGAGCTTCACCTTGAGACCAAAACCCGCCACCAGCCAGGCTCCAGTGGTGGTGCCCAGGTTGGCGCCGAAGACGATCCCGATCCCGGCCGCGAGGCTGATGAGCTCTGCGCTGAGAAAGGAGATGGTGATCACGGACACCAGAGAGCTCGACTGCATGAGCGTGGTCGTGATCGTGCCGAAGGCGAGGCTCTTCCAGAGGCGATCGGTGGTTCGCTGAAGGATGCTCTCGAGCGCCCCTCCGGTGAACGCCCGGAAGCCCTGCTCCATGGCGAGCATGCCGAAGAGGAAGATCGCCACTCCCGCGGAGATTTCCTTGAAGTGGGGACTGACCCAGAAGCCATAACCCAGGATCAGCAGAATCGTGGGTAGAAGTATCCTACGAATCATTGAATCCCATCTCGTCACTCGAGACGCTCACCAGGGCATTCCCAGGATCAAGAGCTACGCCGAGCGGAACGGAATACTCGAGCTTTCCCGATCTGAAGTTGCGCTCGATTTCCTCGGTTTGCTCGACCAGGGCGACCGGCTGCGCGACCCCGGCACGCTCGAGGCATTCTTGCGATCGACCGTTGAGTGCCGCGTGATCGGGAAGCGCGCACCCCATGGGATGCGCCACTTGGTGGTTCAGTCCACTCGTCGATGGGATGTGGCGCTCACGGGCCGGCGCTTGCGCAGCCGCAACGCCTGTTTGTGCTGTTTCTCCGCTCGCCGGATGAACTGCTGCTGGCATCCCTTGCTCTTTCCCGAGCGTTGCTCGTAGCTGCCGTCGGAGCGCATCACCCAGGCGTTTCGATCGTCGTCCAGCTGCGTCTCCAGCAGATTCTGGAGCTCTTCCCGGTGGGCGGGTTTTTCGACGGGGACCATGGTCTCGACGCGACTTTCGAGGTTGCGCTTCATCCAGTCCGCGGATCCGATGTAGTACTCGGGCTCGCCGCCGTTGTGGAAGTAGAGAATTCGTGCGTGCTCGAGGAAGCGGCCGACGATGCTGACCACGCGCACCTTCTCGGACAGCCCCGGGATCCCCGGTCGCAGGCGGCAGGTATCCCGGATGATCAGGTCCACCGTGACACCCGCGCGGGATGCCTCGTAGAGGGCCCGAGTGGTGTCGGCGTCTTCGAGGGCGTTGAGCTTGAGGATGATTCGCGCCTCCTTGCCGGCGTGAATGTTATCGATCTCACGCTGGATCTTCTCGAGCAGGGCTGGCTTCAGCACCATCGGCGCCGGGAGGAGCTTCTTGTACTGGCGCCGCGGCTTGTAGCCGGTCGTGAGGTAGTTGAAGAGCTCGGTCAGATCCTGGCCGATTTCTTCGTCACAGGTGAAGAGCCCAACGTCCGTGTAGAGCCGGGCGGTACCGGCGTGGTAATTGCCCGTTCCCATGTGGGCGTAGCGGCGCAGACCGTTGAAGTCCTGCCGGATCGCGAGGATCACCTTGCAGTGGGTCTTCAGGCCGACGACGCCGTAGGTGACGTGGATTCCGATTTTCTCCATCCGGCTCGCCCAGCGGATGTTTGCGCTCTCGTCGAAGCGGGCCTTCAGCTCGAGCACCACCGCAACCTGCTTGCCGTTGCGCGCCGCGGCGATCAGGTAGTCGATCACCCGAGTCTCCTCGGATGTGCGGTAGAGGGTCATCTTGATCGCGCGAACCTTCGGATCCTCGCTCGCTTCCTTCACGAAGCGCTCGACCGAAGAGGAGAAGCGCTGATAGGGATGGTGAACGAGGATCGAACCGTGCTCGCGGATCGTGTGGAAGATGTTCTCGTCGTGGACGAACTCGGGTGCGTCGACCGGGCGATGGGGCTCGTCGAGCAGATGCGGAACGTCGAGGCTCGCGATCTCCATCATGGAGGACATCCCCAGCATCCCGATCACGTCGGCAACGTCGGTGTCCTCGTCGAGTCCGAACTCGGAGCTGAGCATTCCGCGGTGCAGTGCGCTCATG
>CBDUYG010000218.1:0-6076 GCA_965371385.1 uncultured Myxococcales bacterium
CAACCTGCGTCGCGAGAAGAGCAAGGGGCTGATCCAGCGCCTGCTGCGGCGTTGACGCCTCCTGCCAGGTTGACGATTCTTCCGCTCCGCATCGGCTGATCCAGCGCCTGGATGCCCGAAGCGACGGGTCCCCACGAAGCTGGCATTCGGTCTGCGACCGGCGCAAGGGTGCGCCGGATTCGATCCGAGTGGAAGGAGGAGAACATGGTGAGCGGCGCAGCCGGCGGCGTAACGGGTGAGAAGATCTGGCTCGACGGGGAGTGGGTCCCGTGGTCCGACGCCCAGGTCCACATCCTCACTCACACGCTTCACTATGGGCTGGGCGTATTCGAGGGTATTCGCTGCTACCGAACCGCGGACGACCGCTCCGCGGTATTCCGTCTGCCCGAGCATGTGAGGCGACTCTACCAGTCGGCTCACATCAATCTGCTCGAGATTCCCTTCTCCGAGGAGGTCATCTTCGAGGCCATCCTCGAGTCCCTGCGCGTCAATGGGCTCGAGGAAGGATACGTACGACCGCTCGTCTTCATCGGCGATGGCGCCATGGGCCTGCATCCCGGAGACAATCCGGTCCGAGTCGGTGTGATGGCCTGGGCCTGGGGGAAGTATCTCGGCGAAGAGGGAATGGAGCGCGGCATTCGCGCCAAGATCTCCACCTTCTCCCGCCATTACGTGAACTCCAAGTTGACCAATGGCAAGACCTGCGGCGACTACGTGAACTCGATTCTCGCCAAGCGAGAAGCGCTGCTCGACGGCTACGACGAGGCGATCATGCTCGACCCCAACGGCCTCGTGAGCGAGGCGACGGGCGAGAACGTTTTCGTGGTGCGGGGCGGGGTCGTTTCCACTCCGCCGCTGCACAGCGTCCTCGACGGGATCACCCGGGACACCATCCTAGTGCTCGCCCACGATCTCGGGATCGAGGTGGTCGAGCGGGAGATGACTCGGGATGATCTCTACGTCGCCGACGAGGTCTTTCTCACCGGGACCGCGGCCGAGGTGACGCCCATTCGGGAGCTCGACCACCGGATGATCGGCGAAGGGAAGCGCGGCCCGATCGCCGAGAGGCTGCAGTCCGCATTTTTCGACGTGGTTTCGGGAAAAATTTCCAAGTATTCGCATTGGTTGAGCTTTTTGTAGTTTCGCCAATCCCGGCCCGCATGATTATCGGTAGAGCCGGTAGATCCTCTGGCGTTTGTATCACGATGTGTCACAATGCGTCACGTTGTGTGCGCTCGAGGCGCCGGGGCTATTCCGAGCCCCCCTCGAGACGCACCCATGAATCGAGGAGAGATGATCATGATTGAAGATGGAGATCGTCCCGGCGACGGAGCGGGGGAGAGCGGCCGGGAGCAGAGGAACGAAGGTGTGCGGGGGGGCGAGGGTCGATCGAGCCGACGCGGGGAGTGTCGAGGAGGCTCGCACCGAAGGTCCCGTCGCCGCCACCGCGGATCGGGCTCCGGTCGTCGCAAGGAGAGGGTGCTTCACACCCGTATCTCCGAGGAGCTCTCCGAGGACATCCGGCGCCTGGCGGACGATATGCGGGTTCCGGTGTCGAATCTGGTTCGCAACGTCCTCGAAGAGGTATTCACTGCCGTGGAGCAGGTGACGGGCGACGTCGGCGATTTCTTCGACGAGGTCCTCGACGAGGCGGAGGGCGTGCGTGATCGCATTCACCAGCGACGTCGCAGACGCGAACCCGCGTCATCGGCCCCGAGCGTCGATCCCGAGCAGGAGTTCCAGCGAGACGAGACCGTGGAGGCCCGGGAGGGCGAGACCTTGCGGAAGGCTGGGGCCACCCGCCCGGATCTATCCCACATCCTCGGCTGGCAGCCCGTGATCGCGAATCGCGCCTCGTCGTGCAAGGCCTGTCGGACCGCGATCGAGCCGGCCGACCATGCCTTCATCGGGCTCGAAGATTCCGGCCACTCGAGGGATCTCTACTGCGAGGAGTGCGCTTCCGTCTGATGCATCCCGGACATTTCGGTTCAACTCGCGCCGATGCGCTTCCGATGAAGGGAAGAGCCGGAGGCGAGAATGAAGACGAACATGCCCGCGATTTTTCGCGAATACATGGCCCTCGAGCGCCTCCGCACCAGCGCCGACGGGATCCCGGTCTCGGACTTTCAACGCTGGCGCCAGCTCAAGAAGTCGCTCAATCGCCACTTCCGGCCCGACGAGGCCCATCGGAACGAAGATCAGCGTGAGTCCGTGCGAGTTCCCTTGAAGCTGCGCGTCGGTTTCGAGACCTACGGAGAGATTCGCGATTGCTTGATGACCAACCTCTCCCGAGGAGGGCTCTTCATCGCAACCACCGCTCCCCTGCCGCAGGGCTCGAAGCTACAGATCCGCATCCAGATCGGGGAGTCGGGCCAGGAGATCGAGCTCCAGGGCGAGGTTGCCTCCCACAACTCGGGCCCCGGCCTTCTGAGCGAAGAGCTCGGAATGGGGGTCAAGTTCGTGAAATGCAGTGAGGAGCAGGAAAAGGCCGTCGACGACCTCTACGAACGGACTCTCCAGCGCGCGATCCAGGGCTAGGAGCCTGACCCGGGCGGCTGCTCCGAATCGAATCCGCTCTCGTTCGATCAGCCCGACGATCTCGGTAGCTCGATCTGCGGGTCCTCCGGATGGGGCCGGTAAAGGACCAGCGAGCGGCCCACCAACCCGCAGAGCTCCGCTCTGCTCTCCCTGGCCAGCTGCTCGGCTGCTTTCTTGCGCTCGGTCGTCTCTCGCAGCTTTACCTTGACCAGTTCGTGATCCTGCAGTGCGCGATCGAGGGCCGCGAGCACGGCATCGCTGATTCCCGCCTCTCCGATCATCACGGTCGGCTTCATCGTATGGGCGAGCTTTCGCAGGTGTTTGCGCTGGATGCCCGTCAGGGGAATATCGAGTGGACTCATGATTGCATTTCTCCGGGGGGGAGGGGCGACGGGAACCGAAGATAGAGGGTAGCGGGTTCCGCTCTGGTCGGAGCGAGTGCGCTGAGAATGAGAACGCCGGGAGCGACTCAACGCGACCCCCATGTTGGCCGATAAGCGCTCTCGATGAGTGAACAACAACCGATTGCGCTACTTGGGCGTCTGGCGATCCAGCTGAAGATGATCACGATGGACCAGCTCCAGGAGGCCACCCGGGAGCAGGGCCGGTCGCCGGACCGTCGGCTGGGGGATATCTTCCTGGAGATGGGATTCCTGAGCGAATCCCAGCTCGGGAAGCTCAATAAGGTGCAGCGTGATCTGGTGATCAAGCGTCGCGCCAAGGAGGCAGCGAGCGGACGTGCGGTGCCGGCCCGGGAACAGCTTCCCACGGCCCGGACGTCGGCGCCCGCCAGATCGACCGCTGAGATCCTCGAGCCCGCGAAGGAGCGGATCCCCAGAACGGCCCCGGTGGCGCCCCAGGCCCCGGAAGCGGCACCCATCGTCGATCCCCCGGCCGCGGCGGAAGTGCCCGTTGCGCCGGTGGCGCAGCCTGAGACCCCGGCCGTTGCGCCGCCAACTCCGGTGGCGGCGAAGCCGCCGGCCCCGAAGCCGGCTGCCGCTGCCGAGCCGCCACGACCGCCCGCAGCGAAACAGCCCGTCGCTGCGCCTCCAGCCCTCGAAGAGGACGACGACTCCCTGGGTCTGGATCTCCACTTCGCGACCGACACCGATCGCGAGCAGCTCCACGCGCTCCTGAGCGACGCGGTCGCGGCGGGTGCGAGCGATATTCATCTCCATGCCGGGGCACCCCTGAAGCTCCGGATCAACGGCACGCTGGAGGAGCGAGGGTCTGCGATGGAGAAATCGCAGACCGAGCGAATCGTGAGCGCGGCGATGACCCCTGAGGAGCACGCCGAGGTTCGCGCGCGGGGAGAGATCGACCTGTGTTGCGACGTTCCGGGCGTCGGTCGGTTTCGTACCAATGTCTATCGCCAGCAGCGCGGATTCGACGCGGTCTTCCGCGCGATCTCGCCGGAGCCTCCGACCCTGCAGGATCTGGGTCTGCCGAACGCCCTGGCGAAGCATACGAACTATCACCAGGGCATGGTGCTCGTGACGGGGCCGGCGGGCTGCGGGAAGTCGTCCACGATGGCGGCGCTCGTCAACTTGATCAACGAGGAGCGTGAAGAGCACATCCTCACGATCGAGGATCCGATCGAGTACGTCCACAAGCCCAAGCGCTGCCTGGTGAACCAGCGACACGCGGGACGCCACACTTCGAGCTTTGCCCGGGCCCTGCGCGGCGCCCTGCGCGAGGATCCGGACGTGATCGTGATCGGTGAGCTGCGAGATCTCGAGACCATCTCGCTTGCGATGACGGCCGCGGAAACCGGGCATTTCGTGCTCGCCACTCTTCACACCGCGAACGCCGTCCGGACGATCAATCGCATGATCGGCGCCTTTCCGTCGAACCAGCAGGGTCAGGTGAGGACGATGCTCTCCGAGTCGCTGCGGGTCGTGATCTCCCAGCGCCTCGTGGTGGCGAAGGACGGCAGCGGCCGCATCCCCGCCCTCGAGCTCCTGGTGATCAACAAGGCGATTGGAAACCTGATCCGCGACGAGAAGACGGTGCAGATCCGCTCGGCGATCCAGACCGGCTCGAGCCACGGGATGTGCCTGCTCGAGCAGTCGCTGAACGAGCTCGTGATCGCTCGCAAGATCACCCGCAAGGAGGCCCTGCGCCTCGCGGAAGACAAGAAGCTCATCACGGCGAGCTAGCGCCGGTTGATTCATCGGGATTCAAAGATCTCACCATGAGGTCGGGAGAGCGCAACGTGGCACGACTCGACGAAATGCTGACCTACCTGAAAGAACACGATTGCTCCGACCTGCACCTCACGGCCGGTCGGGAGCCCCGGGTTCGGGCCCACGGAAAGCTACGCACGATCGAGGGCAAAGGGGTGATGAGCGACGAAGAGCTGCGCGGCATGATGCGCGAGCTGGCCGCGAAGAAGCACTGGGCGGAGTACGAGTCTACCCAGGACGTCGACTTCGCATACGGTCTCGAGGGAGTCGCTCGCTATCGCGCAAACTACTTCGTTCAGGACCTGGGTGCGGGCGCGGTCTTTCGCATCATTCCCGAGGAGATCATCTCCCTCGAGAAGCTGAAGGTATCGGAGGCGATCTCGGGGCTCGCGGAACTCGACTCGGGCCTCGTGCTCGTCACCGGCCCGACCGGCTCCGGTAAATCCACCACGATGGCTGCGATCATCAACAAGATCAACCACGATACGAAGAAGCACATCGTCACGATCGAGGACCCCGTCGAGTTCGTGCACCAGAACCGCGGAGCCGTATTCTCCCATCGCGAGGTGGGACTCCACACCCAGGGCTTCGGCCCCGCGCTCCGTTCGGCGATCCGCCAGGACGCCGACGTGATCCTCGTGGGCGAGATGCGCGAGCGGGAGACGATCGCACTCGCGATCACTGCGGCCGAGATGGGGATGCTCGTCTTCGGAACACTGCACACCAACAACGCGGCGAAGACGATCGACCGGATCATCGATGCCTTTCCGGCCGAAGAGCAGAACATGGTGCGAATGAGCCTCTCGGAGTCCCTGGCGGCCATCGTCTCCCAGCTCCTGCTTCCGACAGCCGATGGTCGGGGACGCATTGCCTGCAACGAGATCCTGCTCAAGACCCCGGGGCTCCCCAACACGATTCGCGAGGGTAATTCGCAGATGCTCAACTCCATCATCCAGTCGGGCAAGAAGGACGGCATGCAGTCGATGGACGACGTGCTCTTCGCCTTTGCGAAGGAGGGCAAGGTGCGCCCCGAGGATGCCTACATGAAGGCCCACGAGAAGGCACGCTTCGAGCCTCTGCTGCCCGAGAGTTGACATCGCGTCACTGCCCCCATCCCCGGGGCGCAGGCGCGTCCCTTACGCAGCTACCGCGAGAGTTTGCCCCTCCGGGTGCCGCACCAGGGAGCGCTGGCGCGGTTCGCCCTTCGGCGTCACAATCACCCGTCCAGCCAATCCCATGAGCGCTCCTCGTTGCGGCGTCTCAGCATCCCATCCGCGCGGACTCCCTGCCTGCACGCCGTCCGGCCGGAAACCGGAGGTTGACCCATGATCGAATGGAATGAGCAGCAAGTG